>CANQLG010000006.1 GCA_947624645.1 Candidatus Gastranaerophilales bacterium | reverse complement strand
TTTTTTTAAACTTTTCAACCATATCCCATTAAAATTAACCTTTTTCTTAAAATTAAAGATATCCGAAATCATGATGCCTGCATGCATTCGGCTATTTGTAAATATTTGTAAATAATATCTTTTTATATGATTATTTATTTTTTATAGAAATATTATGACTGTTTTATACTATTCGCAAATTATGTTTTTTATTTTCTTTATTACTGTTTATTTCTGAAATTCGCCCTACAACTTGTTTGTAATTAGTAATATCCTTAGAATTATCAATATACTTCTTATAAAACCTTTTTGCGGCAGATTTATTCCCCAGTTTTTCATAACAAATTCCCAAAGCTAAATATGCCCTGTAATAGTTTGAATCCAGTTCCAAAACCTTTTTAAACAGTTTTGCACTATTTAAATAATCATCCAAATACATATATAATGTTGCTTTTTGAATATATGCCCTTATAAATTCCGGATTGGTTTCAATAATTTTTTGGTAAATCATTAAAGCCATATCTTCTTCTTCTATCATCTCATGCGCAAGCGCCAATTGCATTTGAATATCTACATTATCAGGCTCCAGCTTTATTGAGCTGATTAAATATTTTATGCCGGCTTCAAAATCACCAATTATTATGTTGCACATAGCAAGTTCTTTTTGAATCTCTTTACTAAAAGGATTTAGTTTTTCCGCTTTTTGCAGATTCAATATTGCTTTATTATAATTTTTCAAATTTTTATATGCCAAACCAAGCCCTAAATATGATTCGGCATTATTTTTATTCATCATTATTGAAGATAAATAATTTTGTACCGATTCTTTATATTGATTATTTAATCTTAATTCTTCTGCTTTTGATAAATATACTTGTGCAAGCGAATTTTGCATCCCAAATTAATCCCCTTTTTCCAAAATACATTTTAGAAAATATTTAAAATACGGGATATAGCCTTAAGATTATAATTTATTAACCTTTGGATTAATATAGTTATGCTATTTTGTCATGCCTGAAAGAAATTTAGAATATATTTCATCAGGGAATTTTCTATAAAGTTTCCCTGTTTTAGCATCAGTCGCAACAATAGTTGTATTAGCTATTACTCTTAGTGTCTGAGTATTTTTTTCAAATACCTTATGTTCAAAGGTAACACTCAATGGCTTAACTTCTTTTATTTCTGTCTTAATCACTATTCTTTCGTTCATTTTGGCAGAAGATTTATATCTGATGTTCATTTCAACAACAGGGAATATAATATTATTATTTTCCAAAGTTTCCAAATCCAGTCCGAGTTTTTCAACTATTTCAACTCTTGCCGCTTCAAACCATTTTGTATATGCACCATGCCACACTACTCCGTACGAGTCAGTATCACTGTATAGAATCCTGATTTCCTGAATATATTCCAATTTAATTATTCCCTTCGCTTTTAATTTTTAAGTAAATAAATCCTGAATTTTTTCTTCTATTTCGGCAGGATCCATCTCCTGTGTATAATTATTAATTTCCAGTGCGGTTTGATATAATTTGGCAGCTTCAACCTTATCTCCGGTTATTGCTATTGAGCGTGCCAAGTTATAATTAGCAAGCGCATAATTCGGGTTATATTTTCTTGCCGCTTCAAACAGCTCTATTGCTTTTTTCACTCTGCCTAAATCATCCAAATAAATAACACCTAAATTATTATATGCAATATCATAAGTATTATCATACTGAATAGCTTTTTCATATTCTTTAATTGCTTCTTCAATATTACCTTTGCCCCAATATAAATATCCTAAATTACAATGTAATCTGGCATTATGAGGTGATGATTCCAGCGCTTTTCTATATACGATTAATGCATTATCATAAGACCCTTTTTCAAAAAATACATTGCCTAAGTTTAAATAAATATCTATATCACTAGGATTAAGACTGTATGCATGCTGATATGAACTGATGGCAGCATCAAGGTCGTTTGTATTTTCCTGAAAAATAAATCCTAAAGTTTGTGCAACAACACTTGTCCATTCGGGGTTAGGGTTTAGAGTAACCGCCGTTTGATAATATTCAATAGCCTCGGCTATTTCTCCTTGTAAATATAAATATTGAGCCATTCGGCAATGAAATTCCGCCACATGCGGTTGTAGTTCTATAAGCTTTTTACAGGTTTCAATCGCATTATCAAAATCCTGCATTTCTTCATACAATTGGCAAAGATAGTAATGTGCTCTTAAATTAAGGCTGTCAAGCCATATTGCCATTTTATATTCACATATTGCGTCTTCATAACGTTTTAATTCAAAGTATACTCTGCCAAGATTAATATATAACTCTACAAATCCCGGTGCTTTATCTATTATTTCTCTGTACATGTCAAGCACTTCTTGACTAAATCCTTTAACAAATATTATGCACGAAGTTTTAAACAGTACAGGTAAAAATTTCAAATATGATATTTTTTTCGCTACTTCTTTTAAAGCATATTTATCAAAAGGCAGGGTTAAAAATGAAGCGGTTAATTTGGAAATTTTTTTATACCACTTATTTTTGCCGGATAAAGATAAAATACAATAAATTAAGTAATAAGCTCTTGAAGATGTTAAGGGTGATATTTTTATGGCACGTTCCGCCGACTCAACAGCTTCGACGAAATCTCCCTTTTTCATACAAATTTCGGCTATCATAAAATGAGCTTCCGCCATATTCGAATTATGTTCCAATGCCAGTTTAAAATAGTTAACAGCCTTTTCAAGCTCTCGTTTATAATAAAAAGCCAATGCTATTTTATAATATATTTCGGCGGAATTAACACAAGATTCCAATGCTCGCTGATATTCGGTTATAGCTTCATCTGCATATTGCTGTATTTGATATATATCCAGATGCCACTGCATATATAAATCACCCAGCTTAATATGTAATTCGGCATTATTTTCATCCTGTAAAATTGCATCTTTACAGGTTTCAATAGCTTTTTGGATGTTTCCCGACTTTTGAAACTTATCTATTTTTTTTGATATTTTTTTTGTATCAGTTTTTGTGCTCATATTCTTATGTCGATTTTATCATAAATTTAACAGATTTGCACTCTCTAAGTATTGTTTTGGCGCAAGTACACTCAGCGCATGCGGTGAAGAAAAATATTGTTTTGCAACTGTTATTATTTGTTCTTTTGTTACCGATTTTATTGACTCTATCAGATTTTCTTCAAAATCCAAACCAAGCCCTAATAGTTCATAGTATCCGTTAAAGCTGGCTTCCAGCATATTTGTTTCCCTATAAAATTGCCTTTTACCTATGGTATTATTTTTTGCATTTTCAAGTTCTTCTTCACTGATTAATTCTGTCATAATTTTGTTTATTTCACGTTCAAAACCTTTAAGCGAAGTCTGAATATTTTTTGGCTCGGTTGCTATATAAACAAAGAAATGGCTTCCTAGTATATATGGTTCAAATACGCTTCTTACTGTATATGCAAGCCCTTGTTTTTCTCTGAGTTCTAAAAATAAACGTGATGACAGCCCTGAGGAACCTAAAATCGTATTCAACAATAATATTGCTGCATAGTCTTTTGAATATATATCGGGCATTATCCAGCCCTGAAAAATTTGAGCCTGATTGGCGTCTTCTTTTTCTATCACTGATATTGTATCTGAAGATAAAGGCACAATTTTTTTTCTTAAATCTGTTTCATTTTCAAATTTAAGTTTACCGAAATATTTTTCAAACAACATAATTAATGACTTGGTATCCGTATCACCGACTGCCGAAATATTTTTTGGTGCTTTATATTTCAAATCATTATATGCTTCAATAAGGTCTTCTTTTGTTATTAAGTCTATCTGTTCAATAATTTCTTTTCTGCCGATGCCGTAGGGATGATTATGAAATATGGTTCTGTAATATTCATCCTGAGCCTTAATTTTAGCAGAGTCCAAATCAGACTCATACTCTCCTTTTATTTTTTTTATTTCTTTTTTATAATCATCAAATGTTGAGTTTTCCAATATATCATCAAGAATTTCCAGTGCCTGACTTATATCTTCGTTTAGACATAATATTTTAAATCTCATATAATCCGATTTTTTTTCAATAGTTAAGTCTATGGCATTTTCATCCAAAATTTCAGCGAGTTCTTTTGCACTTCTGTTAATTGTTCCCTGATATAAAAGCTGGGTTAAAAGATAATATAATCCTGATTTTTTCTCGTCTTTATTTAATTTTATATTGACTACGACAGCAGTTCTCGGTGTATTTTTATTTACTTTTATAATTGCATTCATTCCATTTTTTAAAGTATATTTTTCCATGGTAATTCCCTTATTTATTATATTGTTCAGGCATTAAAACCGATATTGAAGCATTTTGTATATTAATGTATTTTTTTGCCGTATTTAAAACATCATCCGCAGTGATTTCATCTATAACTTTAATATACTCTTCAACAGATTCAAGTCTATCCGTAACCGTCATATAAAATCCGATAGTTTCGGCAATATTGGAAACAGTCTCGGAGTTTTCCGCAAAATATGCTTTTAACTTTTTTTTAGCTTTTTTTAATTCTTTATCGCTGATTTTTTGAGTACATATTTCACTAATTTGTTCTTTTATCAAATTTATTGCATTATCTTTTTCTTCGGGTTTAAAATTTGCCTGAATAAAGAAATTTCCGCCGTCTCTAAAGTGATAAAAATCTGTTGATACAACATTAAATATAGGATTTTTAACTTTCTCAATAAGTTCTTGATATAATCTTGAACTTTGACCTTGACCAAGTATTAAAGCAATCATTTCCATTACGGTACAGGTTTTAATATCATCAGCTTTCGGGCCTAAATAACCAAACATTAAAAAACCTGTATTAATTTTGGAATACTCCTCAATAATTTTGCTGTTTTGTTTAGGAACATCAATAATTTGCTTATCGGCAATCTTATTCTTTCTTCCCTTAAAATCAAATTCTTTTACTGTAAGCGGAATAACATCATCGGGATTTAAATCTCCAACTATAACAGTTGTAATATTATTTGGGGTATAAAAAGTTTTATAATAATTTAAAACTTCTTCTCTTGTAACAGAAGATATAATTTGTTCATTTCCTATTACATCTCGCTTATACGGATGAGAGGTATACATATCCGAATTTACCAAATTATAAACTTTAGTCCAAGGCTGGTCTTTTCGCATTCTTATTTCTTCAATAACAACGTGGCGTTCTCTTTTTGTCATAATATTAGGATTATTTATATCAAATGGTGCACCTATCTCGTTATCAGGAATAATCGGATCCAGCATCATATCTGCATGAAGTTCTAGTGTATCCTTAAAATTTTTATCATCAATGCCTTTGGGAATTGTAACATAATAAAATGTGTAGTCTTTCCATGTTGCCGCATTTACTATTGCACCTCTTGATTCCAATGTTTTATCAAACTCTCCCGCTTTATGTTTGGATGTGCCTTTAAACATCAAATGTTCCAAAAAATGCGAAATACCGTTATTCTTATCATTTTCATTAATAGAGCCGGTTTTAACCCAGCTGCTTATATTAATCAATCCGCCTTTTTTATATGCAAATACTATTTTATGCCCGTTTTCTCTTTCATAGATAATAACGGGTTTTTCCAAATACGGATAATTAACTTTTGTTATTTTCAAATTTTCCATTTATAACCTCTAAATACATCCATTAATATAATTGTATCAGATTTTACGCTAAATACATAATTAAGTTTTTATTTGAGCTAAATAAAATATTTTATAAAAATATTCTAAATTTGTTAAAATTTTACTAGCAAGTTTTTTTTTCTTCATGATTTAAAATTACTGAAGTATATAATAAAAGGATATATTTATGACAATTCGGCCTGTATCTTTTGGTTCTTTGATGGTTTTCACATTAAATGATAATAAACCAAACGTTCCCATTCCGATGTTAATGAGAATTTCATTTAATAATAATCCTACATTGAAAAAAAATTATAATTTAAAAGATATGGTTGAATTTACCGAGGAAAAAATAGATGGTACGGTTCATAATGCCGCTCAAAATTTCGCAGAAAGATTGGATGCAAAATACAAAAGCCAATTACCAAAAGGTTCTAAAAACGTTATTCTTACCGAGGCGGATTTTTATGTTAACCCGAGAGAAACTCAAAAAAGATATTTTTTAACTGCAGCCACAAATGATGATGAACGCAAAATACATAATGCATTAAATAAAAGTTTAAATTTCTTTGTTGCAAAATTCAGAGATAAAATATAATTAAACGCACAACTGTGCAGTTAATTCTTTTCTTATATCTTCAACAAATATATGCTCTATCGGAGAGTTATCGTCTTTTCTTAAATAAACCTCTTTTATTCCCGCTTGAACAATAAACCTTTTACATAATATACAAATAAAATTATGACCATATATATACATGGCCGCATCCTTACAGCGGTCTTGTCCTGCTTGGATTATAGCATTTTGCTCTGCGTGTATGCTTCTGCAAGTTTCATATCTTGTACCCGATGGTATATTATTTTCCATGCGATAGCATTTACCCAGTTCAAAACAAGATACAACCTTTGATGGAGTACCATTATATCCCGTGGCTTTAATTTTTTTATCTTCACCGACTATTACCGCCCCTACCTGTGCTCTTATACAATTTGACCTTGAGGCGCATGTTTTTGCTATCTCTAAAAAATATTCATTCCATTCTTTAACCATATATTCCTCGCTTGTTACTTTATCATATCAGGCTTCATATTAAGTAACAATTATTTGTAAACTATTTATTAATATTATTAATTTTAATTTAAAATTATTTTATGGATACTAATAAGCTTCATAACGAAAAAGAAAAAAAATTTTGGATAAGTATTACGGGATATCGTACTTTAGTAATTTTAAAAGCATTATTGGAGCGGAGCAGAACTATTGATGAGTTGGTTGAAATCCTTGAAAATTTGCCTTATTTAAATAATGCCATATCTAAAGATACTGTCAGACTTTCAATTAATACTCTAAAAGCTGCCGGATGTATAATGACAAGACCATCTAAGGCAAATAATTATTTATATAAAATAATTTCGCATCCGTATAATTTAGAATTTAATAATGATGAAATTGAAGCTTTAATTAATTTAAGAGAAAAACTTGCTGAAGAGTTTAGTTGGCGGGAAGTTTTAGTTATGAACTCTTTATATCTCAAAATTATTGATTTGGTTCCTGATTGCAAACTTAAAGATTTAATTATAAACACGGAACCGTTAATTTCCGTTAATAAAGATGTACTTAAGGAGCTTGCTAACCCTAATATTTTCGGTAAAAAAATCAGTATAAGATATAAATCTCCAAAATATGATGAAGAAGATATCGAAATTATTCCGCAAAAGCTTTCTTATGAAGATTCCAAAATTCATTTATTCTGTTACAGTTATAAATATAATAAAAACAGCATTTTAAATGTGGAAAGAATTTTACAAATCAATAAAATAGATATAAGTGAAACCTTTGATACTCCGAGCATATATTATGTAACATATAAACTAAAAGGTGATTCTTTTAAAACCTTTGTTAAAACTGATTACGAAAAAATACTTGAAAAAACTTCAACATCCGTAACCGTCAAAGCAAAAGTGGATAATGAGTTTATTTTTATGCAGAGAATTTTATATTTCGGTGCTGATTTTAAAATAATTTCACCTGATTTTTTCAAGGAAAAGCTTATTGATAAGATTAAACAAATACGAAAAAGGTATGAATTATGACAAGTTCTGAAAAAAACCATAGCACGGCTTTAAGGATTCTTGAAGTTTTAAAAATACTTTTAAAAGAAGATTTAAAAAAAACGGATTTAATTTTAAAGTTAAAAGAAAATTCTAAAGTAGAAAATGTTTATACCTATGAAGCTTTTATCAAATATTTTAATACCTTGGAACTTGCAGGTTTTAAAATTGAAAAAGAGAAAAATAAATATAAACTTTTAAATGCACTGTTAAAACTTGATTTATCTGAAGAAGAAGAAAAAGTTTTTTACAAAATAATCAATAATATAGGATTATTAAATAATAGAGTGCAAGAAGATATCATAAAAAAAGTAATACTTAAACTTGATAAATATACAGATTTAAATCTTGAAAAACATTTGAAAGAAACATTGTTAAAGGATAATTTGATTCATAATACAAATGTAAAAAAGAACATTGCAGCAACTATAAAAAATATGATATATGAAAATTTTGAGGTAGATATAACCTATAAAAAATCCGACGGAACATGTGAAAAAGAAACAGTTGTACTAAAAAGTTTATTAGAAAAAGATTCCAATATTTTTGTCATTTTTTATAATCCGAAGAGAGCCAGAAATAAAAAGATAAATATAGATTCAATAGTATCACTAAATCAACTGCATTCAAAAGCATCAAATAACAATGTATTATTAAATTCCGTAGTATTTGAGATATACGGCAGACTTTCGGCATCATACAGGTTAAAACCGGGAGAAAGCACAATGAATTTTAACAATAACTATATGTCAATTTCAAATCGGGGTGAAGATAGAGATTCTGTTATGCACAGATTATTAAAATACGGTGAAAATTGTAAAATAATTAAGCCTGACGATTTAAAAGAAGATTTTATCAAATTGACAGATGAAATGTTAAAAAATTTGGAGAGTTAAATTGGCAAAAATAGCATTAATCCCGATAGATAACAGACCCGTATGTTATAAACTGCCAAAAATGATAATTGATTTGGCAAAAGAACATGAAATTATTATGCCTGATATTGACCTTATGGGAGATTTAACCAAGCCTGCAAATATTAACAGTATTTTTACTTGGCTAAAAGGTTTAAAAAATATTGATGTAATGATAGCAAGCTTAGATACAATCAGCTATGGCGGACTTATTCCCTCAAGAAGAAGCAATGAAACATTTGAAATCATAAAAAAAAGGGCAGATGATTTTTTTCAAATAGTATGTGAAAAAAATATAAAAATATATGCTTTTTCAAGCATAATGCGAATTTCCAATAATAACTGCAACGAAGAGGAAAAAGAGTATTGGAAAGATTACGGGGAAAAAATCTTTGAATATTCTTATAATTATGATAAAAATGGAATTGAAAACTTTAATAATATTCCTAAAGAAATATTGGAAGATTATTTATTAACCCGAAAACGGAATTTTGAGCTGAACAAGTATTATATAGAGCTTGCAAAAAAAGGTTTATTGGAGACACTTGTATTTTCGAAAGACGATTGTGCACAATACGGATTAAACGTAAAAGAAGCAAAAGCGCTCAAAGATTTAAGCACAAAATTAAACAATGTATATATAAAAACAGGTGCCGATGAGATTCCGTTGACATTACTTTCACGGGCTATAAATATCGAAAAAAGAATAAAAGTTTCGCCTTTATATATAAATCCCGAAACAACGAATAAAATATCAAAATATGAAGATATATCCGTATCGGAATCCGTAAATTCTCAACTTGAGCTGGCAGGCGGTATAATAACAAAAGAAGAAGATTCGGATATTATATTATTGGTAAATAACTTTAAACAAGAACAGGGCGAGCTTGTTATGGATATAAAAACTCCTCTGTTTTCGGGCGAAATAAATCTGCCGAATAAACCTTATTTTATAGCGGATATAGTAAATGCAAACGGTGCCGATAATAATTTTGCAAAAGCCCTGTTAAAAGAGGACTTAAAAAACTTTTACGGATATAGTGCATGGAATACAACAGGAAACACTTTAGGAAGCACCATATCGGCGGCATTAACATATTTTGGTGCAAAAACCCCAGAAAATCAAGCTTTTAAGAAATTGCAATTAATAAGATTTTTGGATGATTGGGCATATCAGGCAAATATAAGAAGCGAAATAAGAAATAATAAAGACAATCTTACAAACGGTATAATAAATGATAAAATGAAACAATATGAAAATATTCTCAAAGCAAAACTCGGGTTGAATAATGTACATAATAACTACTTATTTCCTTGGAACCGTTTTTTTGAGATTGATATATTAATTTGTGAATGATATAATCTAATTCGGTGCCGCATAGTGTTGAAGTTTAGAAGCAAACTCACAGTGCTCGCCATTTAAAGTTTCCACTTAAAAATTTTTTTAATAAAGGTGTGAAATTTTCTCAAAAAAAGTAATTATAATAAAAAAGGGAAAATATTATGGAAAAGAATAATGAAACACTTCATATTTTAAGGCATTCCGCATCTCATATAATGGCACAGGCGGTACAAAAATTGTTTCCTAACGCCAAGCTTGCAATAGGTCCTGCCGTCGAAAACGGATTTTATTATGATTTTGATTTGGAAAATCACGCTTTTAGTGAAGAAGATTTAGCAAACATAGAAGCTGAAATGAAAAATATTCTTAAACAAAATTTGGTGTTTGAAAAATATCAAATTCCCGATGTTCAAAAACAAATAGAAGAATTTAAAGCCCAAGGCGAAATATATAAAGCTGAATTATTGGAAGAACATAAAAATGATAATCCGACTTTGTATTTAACCAAGGATAAAGACGGAAATATATTATTTAACGACTTATGCTCGGGTCCGCACGTACCAAATACAAGTTTTATAAAAGGAAATGCAATCAAACTGTTAAAAGTTGCGGGGGCATATTGGAGAGGCAATGAAAAAAACAAAATGCTCCAAAGAATCTATGCAACGGCATTTTGGACAAAAGAGGACTTGGATAAATATTTGAATTTTTTGGAAGAAGCGCAAAAACGTGACCATAGAAAACTCGGAAGCGCACTTGATTTATTCTCGGTACGAGAAGAAATAGGCGGCGGGCTTGTTTTATGGCATCCGAATTTGGCAATAGTAAGAGAAGAAATTGAAAACTATTGGAGAAGCGAACACAGAAAAAGAGGTTATGTAATAGTTCATTCACCTCAAATCGCAAAATCAAAATTATGGGAGTTATCAGGACATATTGACCATTACAGAGAAAATATGTTTTTTATCCAAAAAGATAGTGAAGATGATGAACAATATATAGTAAAACCGATGAACTGCCCGTTTCATATAATGATATATCAGGCGAACAGGCACTCATACCGTTCTTTACCGTTAAGAATGGCAGAGTTAGGAACAGTATACAGACGTGAAAAATCAGGTGCATTGTCGGGATTAACCAGAGTACAAGGTTTTACGCAAGATGATGCCCACATTTTCTGCACCCCTGAACAATTGGTGGATGAAATCAATGCAATTATTGATTTTGTTGCAGATACAATGAAAATATTTAACATGGAGTTTGAAGTAGAACTTTCAACACGTCCCGAAAGCTACGTAGGTGATCTTAAAAATTGGGAATTAGCTGAAGCAGGGCTTAAAGAAGCCATGGATAAGCGTGGAATGAATTATGAAATCAATGAAGGCGACGGCGCATTTTACGGACCAAAAATTGACTTTAAAGTAAAAGATGCAATAGGAAGAACATGGCAGTGCGCTACAATACAGCTTGATTTTAATCTTCCCGAAAGATTTGATATCAAATATCAGGATAAAGACGGACAATTGAAAACACCTGTTATGCTTCACAGAGTTATATTCGGGTCAATGGAACGTTTCCATGGCATTTTAATCGAACACTTTGCAGGTGCATTTCCAATGTGGCTGGCTCCTCAACAAGTTTGTGTTGTTCCTATTGCCGAACGGCATAATGATTATGCTAAAGAAATTTATGATAAATTGTTTAAAACAGGCATAAGAGCAACTTTGGATGACCGTTCCGAAAGCATGGGATATAAAATTCGTGACGCATTACAAGGACATAAAATCCCTTATGTATTGGTTGTAGGCGATAAAGAAATTGAAGAAAACAAAGTATCAATAAGAATAAGAGGTATAGGAGAAGCAGGAAAACTGACCCTTGACGATTTTATCGCAAAAGCTCAGGATAAAATCCAATCAAAGACTCAAGATTTAACTTTAAGCTAATTTGTATTACCAATATTAACTGATTAATTTGAAAAGCCCAAACTTCTTTTGCGTTCGGAAAGCTTTTTATATTGAGATTCGTCTATTTTTTTGGCTTCGGATTTTTCTATTGCTTCAAGTACATCTTGCTTGGATATATCTCGTCTTAATTTTCTTTTTGCTATTTTTGCGGCATTATCCAAGATAAAAACAATTGAGCGGTTTGAATATCCGAGCAATTTCTTTGAAATTTCTCCGACAGCTTTTTCATCAGATGCCAAATTTTCGCCTTTTTTTCTTCGTGAAAGATTTGTTTTAACTAATGCTTCAATCTGTTGAATGTTTGATAATCCAAAATATATTTGGCTGTCAAATCTCTCTTGTATTGCATTATCGATAATATCATAACGATTAGTTGCCGCTATAACAATAATACCCTTTTCACGTGCGCTTTCTATTAATTTTAAGAGAGTTGCGGTTGTTTTGAGGTTTTCGGAAGAACCGCCCGAACTTGCGCCTTCTCTTGATATTGCAAGAGAATCTATCTCATCCATAAAAAGAATACAGGGTTTCTGATTTATTTGAACTGTTTTTTCCAAAAAATCAAAAGCTCTTTGAATATTATTTCCCGTTTGATTTACCCACTTTGAACCGATTTTAGAAACATCCATTTTGTATAAAGGCAAACCTGATTCAGCTGCAAGTGCTTGAACTATATACGTTTTACCGCATCCCGGGGGTCCGTAAAATAAAAATCCCCTTGGAGCAGAAATGCCGTATTCATACTCATCAAGTTCGGCTAACAAGGGATTTGACGCATAATCAATTATTTCTTCACGAAATCTTTGTTTTATATCCTCCATACCGACAACATCATCAAACCCTTGAGGAGATAAATGTGTTACGGTATACTTGCTTAATAAATCATTCGCCATATCTTTTTGATAATCATCAACGGCTTGTTGACGCACTTCTTCAAGTGTTTTTTCAATTATATCTTTTTTCCCTGCCCTTTTTTCGTCTGGTAGTACCTGTTTTTTCGTATTAGATATTGCGGGAACGGGGGTTTGCATATATGCCCCTATTTGTTCGCATAAATTTCTGCGCCACATTTTTTGTTCGGGCAGTTTTGCGTCTGATATTTCCGCCTGATAATCATTGTATATATTATCAGGATATTTTAATGACGGAAAAGCATTCGCTATATGGTATGCCAATGCTTGCTTTAAATCAACAAAACAGCTTGCCATATCAAAAAATTGTTGGGATTGAACGCCTTTTTTGGTTTTTTCCATCTCACAAAGTTTATCTTCCATTTTAAGCAAATCGTCATCGGTCTGCATCAGCGTTTGTGCTAATTCTTTGTATTTTGTTCTTGTTGAAAGATATTCATGAACTTTATCATGGTATTTTTTGTTATATCCAAAATTTACTTTGTTTGTTACTGTATTTACTTTCATATTTCCTCTGATATTTCAATTTTTTTACGGGTTATTCATTTTCTTTTGGTGCAACGTATTCAACAATTTTGCGAATTTGCTCATCCGTCAATTTTACGTCTTTTCGTTTTTTATACATCAAACAATTTTTGTCGTCATAACCGTCACATTCATCAAAGCCAAGTCGTGACAATACATAAGGAGCTAATAATTTATCACTGTCCGCATCCTGATGAATATCATAAGAACCTATAACAAAAATTGAATTTAACGGCAAATTTTGTATTGATTTGCATAAATCAAAAATTTGTTCTTTTTTCAAATATTTCCATACATTACGGAATAATATAACATTATTTTTTGTATTAATTTGAGAGATACCTGAAATTCCGTCTTGAATAGAGAATCTGACAGCTTTATCTAATATTTTTTTAGGTCTTATTCTGCATTCCGATTTTTCTTTAGGTTCAATATCAAATCTGTAAGAAAAATACTTTTCTGGAGTATCAATATAGGAATTTAATCTTGATAGTTCATTAAAGGGAACTCTCATGGAGGATTTTGCCTGCGATATTATTTGAGGAGATATATCGGATGCTTGAATAGGGAAAAATCTTTGAGCAGCATCCAAACCTATTTCATTTATTATTGATACAGCTAATGAATATGGTTCAGACCCGTCTGAACAGGCGAAATTGTATATATTAACTTTTTCATCCCCGGGGAAAGCGCTTATTATACTATGTACTCTTGGTTTAAACTTTTCTTTTTTTGGATGATTATCATAGTCCAATGCAAACAAATCAGGTCTGAACATAAATGTATAATGAGATGCAACATATTCATGGTTACCATTTTTTTGAGATAAAAAAATTGATTCCATTTTTCCGCTTTTTTTATTTTTACAACAGATTTTATTTGTAGCTTTAAATGATATATTTTGAATCGGGGATATAAACATATTTAAACTCTCTTGTTTATTAAAAACATGTGAAAAAGTTTTTTGTTATATGCTAATCCAAAAATAAATTTTATTTATTCATATCTTAAAGCATCAATAGGATTCAATAATGAAGCTTTATATGCGGGGTAATAACCGAAAGCGATACCGACAAGCCCTGAAAAACCGAGTGATAAAATTATTGAAAATAAAGATATTGATACACTCATACCCTCCGAGAAGAATTCTACTGATTTAGCGCCCAAAATACCCGTTACTACACCAATAAGCCCGCCAATCATAGACAACATAAAAGATTCTATTAAAAACTGCCACCTGATATCGGAAGCTCTTGCTCCTATTGCCATCCTTATCCCGATTTCTTTGGTTCTTTCGGTTACGGATACAAGCATTATATTCATTATACCTATTCCGCCCACCAATAATGATACCGAAGCAATTGATGCCAGTAATATGGCAAAAGTTTTAACAGTAGATTTCATTTTTTCTTGAAATTCGGCGGAATTTCTTATTTCAAAATCATTAACCTGATTTTTCCCTATATTATGCCGCTGGGCAAGCAGTTCCGTTATTTCTTTTTCCACATCATTAAGCGTATCACCGTCTTGACCTTTAACCAAAATCATTTTGACGGTTCCGGGGAATGTTACACCGAATAATTTTTTTTGAGCTGTTGTAATAGGGATAAAAATTAAATCATCCTGATCAAATGGCCCTTGAGAACCCTTTGCTTTTAAGGTTCCCAGCACTTTGAAGGGAACATTTCCGACCCTTATAACTTTATTTAGCGGAGAAACATCTCCGAATAATTCCGCAGCAACCGTAGAACCGATTACTGCTACTTTGGCGCTGTTTTTTATATCCTCAAAAGTAAATCCTCTGCCCGATTCTATTTCATAATTTTTAATATACAGATACGGCGGTGTTGTACCGTATACGGTAGTTTGCCAGTTTTGGTTTCCATACATTAATTGTTTACCCTCACTTGAAGCAGGGGCGACAGCCTCAATACCTGATACATTTTTTTGGATTGCAATTGCATCTTTTAAAGTCAAAGTCGGACGAGTGCCCACTCCCATACTTACTCCGCCTGTTCTTGCCGATGTAGAACGGATAGTAAGCAAATTTGACCCCATGGATTCCATATTTTCCTGAACTTTTTTGCTTGCGCCCGTTCCTATTGCAAGCATTATAATTACCGCACTTACACCGATTATTATACCCAAACTCGTTAAAGCTGAACGAAGTTTATTCACCTTTAACGAAATTACAGCCATTTTCATAGTCGATTTAAAATCTAACATTACGTTTGCGCCGTCCTTGTCTTAATCCATTCTTCTTTTGGCATATCGGATACTATTTTACCGTCTTTAAAACGGATTACTCTTTTGCAATACTCGGCAATATCGGGTTCATGAGTAACCAATACAATAGTTTTACCTGTTTGATTGTTTAAGTTAACAAAAAATTCCATAACTTCAATACTTGTTTTAGTATCGAGATTACCTGTCGGCTCATCAGCTAATATTAAAGGTGCATCATTAACAATAGCACGAGCTATTGCCACCCTTTGCTGCTGACCGCCCGACATTTGGTTTGGCATGTGGTCTTCTCGTTTTTCCAATCCTACTATTTTTAAAGCTTTTCTTGCTCGTTCATGGCGTTCTTCCTCCGGTACACCTTTATATATCATTGGCAGTTCCACATTATCCAAAGCGGATGTCCTCGGTATCAAATTAAATCCCTGAAACACAAACCCAAGCTTCACATTTCTGATATCGGAAAGCTCATCGGGAGTTAACGATAATACATCAACTCCGTCTAAATGATAACTCCCCGAATTAGGCTTATCTAAAGTTCCAAGCATATTCATACAAGTTGATTTTCCGCTGCCTGATGTACCCATTATTGCTACAAATTCGCCCTCTTCAATATTTATTGATACATCATCCAGTGCATTAAAGCTTTCTTCGCCTGTTTGATATGTTTTTATTGCATGTTTTACTTCAATTAAACTCATATTACAGTCTTGGAACCCTCATTTGTTCTTTTTTACCTTTCATAGTTTTACCTACGTAAACTTTATCGCCCTCTTTTACTTCATTCGATATAATTTCCGTGTATGAGTCATTGCTAACACCCGTTTGAATATTTATTCTGACTGGTTTTCCTTTTTTTTCTATCCAAATACCTTTTTGTTCATATTTTTGTTTATTATCGGCAGTCGTAAACTTAAGCGCTGTGTTCGGAACCGTTAATACATTTTCTTTTTTATCGGTTATTATTGAAACATTAGCTGTCATACCGGGCATAAGCTTACCCTCTTCATTTTCAACTTCAATGATTACGGTGTATGTAACAACGTTAGATTCTGTTGTGGGCGATAATCTGACTTGAATAACTCTCCCATGGAACGTGCTGTCGGGGTATCCGTCAAGAGTGTAGTCAACATCCTGCCCAACTCTGACTTTACCTATATCAGCCTCGGATACGCTTGTTTCTATACGCATTTTGGTTAAATCTTCAGCTACCTGAAACAGCGTCGGAGTTTGGAAACTTGCTGCAACTGTTTGTCCGACTTCTACTTCTTTTGAAATAACTATTCCTTTAACAGGTGAAACAATTTTTGTATATCTCATATTGGCTTCAGCAGTTGCATAGTTTGCTTGTGCCTGCATTATACTTGCTTTTGCCGCAGCAACTTGTGCCAAATCCGATTTATATGCAGATTCTGCCGAATCCAAATCATTTTTTGAAACCAAATTTCTTCCGTACAGATTTTTGTATCTTTTGTATGTTTTAGTATCATAGTCCAAAACTGCCTGATTTTTGGCAAGAGTAGCTTTTGCATTATTAATATTTGCCGTTGCCTGCTGAAGCTGTGCTTCAAATAATGATGTATCAATTCTGGCAAGTAATTGACCCTTTTCCACTTCGGAATTATAGTCTACATATATTTCACTGATTAATCCCGAAACCTGCGAACCTATATCAACAGTATTGACAGGTTCAATGGTACCCGTTGCTTCAACTATTTGAGTAATTGTTCTTATTTTTACGGGAGCCGTTGTATATTTGACTTTTCCGCCTTTTTTATTGAACATAAACGGTAATGATATTGCGAGTATTATTAATATAAGTATTATTATTTTCTTCATTATTTTTCTCCCATTGCGGTTTGAAGATTTGTAAGGGCCACGTTATAATTATAAATATTTTGTACATAATCCCTTTGAGCATTATTATAATTTTCTTTTGCATCCTGAAGCTCTATAAAATTACCTAAACCCACTTCATATCTTGCATCTGCAAGTTCATAGTTTTCAAGTGTTTGTTTAACTTTTGTCTGCATTAAAGGTATATTTTTTTCAAGCTGAATCATGTTTATATACGCACTTTGTACTTCAAAGTATATATTTTGTTTAACCAAATCAACATTTCTTTCTGCAATTTCAAGCTGAGATTTACTTTCTTTGATTCTGAATTTTGTTTCAAGAAAATTTAAGTTACTCAAAGTAAGATATGCACCTATATTAAATCCGTTAGTTGAATACATCATATTATCCGACCAGTTATATCCAACCTGTCCGGTTAAATCAGGCAAATACGACCTTTTGGAATATTTAAGTGCTTCATTTACTGCGTCACGTGTAGCTTGCATAGATAATAAGTCGGGACGGTTTTTATAGGCTCTTTCTATTGATTCTTCAAGAGTATAAGGGTATTTTGTAAATTTATAATTCTCAAGAATGTTTGTTTTCTCAACCTGCATCGTCAAAACCGCATCTTGAGGTTCGGCAATTCCGTCTTCATTTGTCGTTGTATTGGCTATATTAATAAGGTTTATTTCCGCATAATTATCTTTAAAATTAAAAGTTTCGGTATTTTCAATACTGTATTCGGGAGCATTTGGATAATACATTGCATTATTTAATTGAATAATCGAATTTTGATAGAGATTTTCGGCATTAACCAAACTTATTTTAGCATCACTTAAATATACTTCTTCATTAACCAAATCGATTTTAGATACTAACCCTTCTTCGAAAAATGCTTTTGTTCTGTTATATTGTCTTTCGTTAACTGTTACGTTGGCTTTTTGTATATCCAAATTGGCTTTAGCGGCTAAAACAGCATAATATGCGGATTTTACTTTATTAGAAGTATTTAAAATAGAGTTTTGCAAGTCATATTCCGCTGCAATTTTATAGAATTTTTGCATTTTTACTTGAGAAAAAACCTTGCCGAAGCTGTATATCAATTGATTTAAATATACGGAAGCAGATGCCGTTTTATTATTTGTATTTCTAAACTTTGACTCCGTACTGTTAAAATCATATCCGCCCGATGCTCCTATTGAGGGGAAATAATTTGCCTTGCTCTGCCCCTCCCGTGCCTTATACAGTTCAATATACTCTTCATATATTTTAACTTCGGGACTGTTTTTTATTGCAAGTTCAATACAATCATCCACACTTAACGCAGCACCTTTTTCTATCTCGTCAATTGCAAAAGCGCTTGTACTTAAGAACAGTGAAATCATCAATATATAAAATTTTATAAAATTTATTTTTCTCATAATTTATATTATATCTTATACAACGAAAAGAAAAAATAAAGGTTCAGTTATTGTTTTATTAAAGATTTTCTTTTTTTATAAAGAATGACAAAAAATAAAATAATAATACAAGTTACGGCTATAATAACAAGCTCAATATATTGTTTTATCGCTTCACCAAACAACATTAGAACTATACTGACAATAAAAAACCTTAAACCTCTGCCAAAAAAACTGGCTAACATAAACTTAAAAAAGTTCATATTCAGAATACCGCTGGCAATGGTAAAAACTTTATAAGGAATGGGAGTAAAAGCAGAAAAGAAAACAGCTAAAGTTCCGTATTTATTATAGAGCGATTCAACCGCATCAAACTTTTCTTTACCGCCTTTACGAAAGAACCAATTAAAAGCCGGTCTGCCGCCAAAATATCCGATACCATAGCCTATTACCCCGCCGAACGCTGAAGCTATCGTACAGATTAAGGCATAAAATAATGCCTTTGCGGGAAGCGCCAAATCCATTGCAATAAGTAAAAAATCCGGCGGCGGAACCAAAAAAAAGCTCTCTATAAAAGAGTTAAGCGCCAACCCCTCTACCCCCATGGATTGAAAGAACTCGTTCATTTTTATAAATATTTCTTGCATCATCCTATCTCCACGAGAACAATTTTAACATAAACAACTTGTAAAATCTTTTTGAGAATTATAAAATAAATTAAAGTTAGTTTTAAAGGGGTTGTATTATGACATATTGTAATGAAGAATTGAAATCACCATTTTCTACTCAAGAAAGTAAACATATTTTAAAAGAAGCTTTAAATGTCTTAGGTAAAAAAAATCTGGCTTTTATAGCCCATGCTAACAGTTTCCCTGCCCAACAGGGAAAAAATACCGGATTCGGAAGCGTTAATTCCGAAGCTGCAAAACAATTAATAGACTTTTTATCAGGTGTATTTAATAATATTCAGTTAGGACCGGCAGGTAAAACAAAATCCATTGATGCTTCCCCTTATACGGGAACTATTTTTTCAAATAATCCTTTATTCATTGATTTGGAACAATTAACAAAAGATGAATGGCATAATATTCTTTCAAATGAAACTTATAACAGGATTACGGAAAATAACCCGAATAAAAATACAAACAGAACAGCATATTCATATATATTTAATGCACAAGATGAAGCACTAAAAGAAGCTTGGGAAAACTTTAAAAAATGCGACTGTGAATTAAAAAATAAATTTGAACAATATAAAGAAGCTAACAAGTTTTGGCTGGAAAAAGATTCGTTATATGAAGCATTAACGGTAGAACATAACAATGATTACTGGCCGATGTGGAACAGTGAAATTGATAAAAATTTATTAAATCCGCAAAATGAAGAACAAAAAATTCAATATGCAAACAGAATTGCGGAACTGAAAGAAAAATATTTTGATGTTATAGAGTATTACTCATTCTGCCAGTTTGTAATATCTGTTCAAAACGATAAATCAAGAGAATATGCACAGTCTAAAGGAATGAAAATGATAGCCGACAGACAGGTAGCTTTTTCTGACAGAGATAACTGGGCATATCAGGCATATTTTTTAAAGGGATGGTGCTTGGGCTGTCCGCCTGATTATTTTTCGGAAGACGGTCAAATGTGGGGTTTCCCCGTTATGGATCCCGAAAAATTATTTAATCCCGACGGAACACTCGGAGAAGGCGGATTATTAATGAAAGAGCTCTATAAAAAGATGTTCAAAGAAAACCCCGGAGGAGTAAGAATTGACCATATGGTAGGTTTAATTGATCCTTGGGTATATGTTTTAGGGAAAAAACCGAAAATAGAAGAAGGTGCGGGCAGACTGTATTCTTCACCCGAACACCCTATTTTATCAAGATACGCAATAGCAACCGAAGATGATTTAAATCCTGAAGTTGAAGCAGATAAAGAAGAACGTATTTTAAAACTCACTGAAGAACAAATAAAAAGATACGGCGCATTGGTTGAAAAAATTGTTATCGGCGCTGCTAAGGAAGTTGGACTTGATAAAGACTCTATCGTTTGTGAGGATTTAGGTACTTTAACTCATCCTGTTGTGAGTGTTATGAAAGAATATGACCTGCAAGGGATGAAATTAATTCAATTTGTTGTACCTGAAAAACCAGAACATCCTTACAGATGTAAAAATATTACCCCAAGAAGCTGGGCGATGGTAGGTACTCACGATAATGAGCCGATAAGAATGTGGGCAGATGCAACAGTCAATACTGAAGCAGGTTATTTGAACGGTAAGAATCTGGCGGAAGACTTATGGCCCGATGCAACTGATGAAGAAAGAGAACAAATTGCCGTTAGGATTTCCAAAGATGCGCCATTCTTAACTCAAACAAAATTTGTGGAACTGTTTGCTTGCAAAGCAGAAAATATACAAATATTCTTTACTGACTTTTTAGGGTTATATGATGTATATAATCGTCCCGGGACTTCAGGCGACCAAAATTGGTCTTTGAGAATACCCGATAACTATGAACAGGTTTATTGCGACAATTTAAGAGCAGGTACGGCTTTAAACTTGCCGTTAATACTTAAACTCGCAATTGAAGCAAGAGGCCGTGAATTTACGGCTCAGCACCAAGATACAATAAATAAACTCGAAAGTATCATGTAGGAGTTAAAATGCACGAATTAAAAGTAGAAAGTTCTTTTTCGGCAGCTCATCATTTATTGAACTATAACGGTGAATGTGAAAATCAACACGGACATAACTGGAAAGTAGAAGCATATTTCAGAGGCAATGAGCTTGATAAGTCCAATCTTTTAATAGATTTTAAAATATTAAAAAAACATTTAAACTCCGTTTTAAATCTGTTTGACCACAAAGACATAAATACTTTGCCTGAATTTGACGGAATAAGCCCGTCGAGCGAGGTTATTTCAAAATTTATATATACAAAATTAAAAGAACAAATTCCGCAAACATACAAAGTATCGGTTTGGGAGACAGAACGTGCTTGTGCAAGTTATTTTGAGGTAGAATAATGGGGATAATACAAGCAATAATATTGGGGATTGTACAGGGGTTAAGCGAGTTTTTACCGATATCAAGCAGTGCTCACCTTGTTATTTCATCAAATCTATATAAAGTTTTTATGGCAGGAAACCCTGCCGAGCAGTCTTCACAAGAGATTTTTCTTGATATTATGCTCCATTTAGGCACATTGATTGCCGTTTTGATATTTTTCAGAAAAGATATTGCAAAAATTATAAAAGCTTTATTTAACGGAATAAAAACAAAAGATTTTAATGAATCTGATGCAAAAACGGGACTTTATATATTAATTGGCACTGTTTTTACTGTGTTAATAGCATATCCTTTGCATACGGTTGCTGAAAATTTGGTATTTTGTCCTTGCAGTGTCGGATTTCTGCTTGTTATTACCGGTATTGTATTAATAAGAAGTGAAATATATTCAAAAAAACTTAATGAAAAATCAAGTGAAATTGATTTAAAAACTTCAATAATAATGGCGATAGCGCAAGGTATAGCAGCACTTCCCGGATTTTCACGTTCGGGGCTTACAATAGCTTCGGGGCTGCTTTGCAAAAAAGACAGAATAAGCTCGGCAAGATATTCATTTTTACTAAGTATTCCGATAATTTTAGGTGCCTCAATGCTCTATCCTTTGATAAAAATAGATTTTAATGAGCTGATTCATTATAACTGGAAAGCAATAATCATAGGCACGATAGTATCTGCATTAACAGGGTATTTATGTATAAAATACTTTTTAAAATTTTTGGGTAAATATTCACTTGCATTTTTCGGATATTACTGCATAATAATAGGTGTATTAACTTTTGCATTCTTTGCATTTATATCAATGGGGTTATAATATGGAATCTGCGATAAAATTTATCAGGGAAAAAATCGGCGATTTTATGCCGGATACAGGAATAATTTTAGGTTCAGGATTAGGAGATTTTGCGGATAATTTTGATTCAATAAAAATTCCGTACAGTGAGATTGACGGATTTGAGAAATCAAATGTACAAGGGCATAAAGGTCAATTGGTTTTTGCCGAAATAAACGGTAAAAAAATTATTATGATGCAGGGCAGATATCATTATTATGAAGGATATTCGCTTGATGCTGTTACTTATCCCGTTAAAGTAATGAAAAAACTCGGGGTAAAAACTTTAATAATAACAAATGCGGCAGGAGCAATAAGCGGAGATTATCTGCCCGGAGAATTAATGTTTATAACCGACCATCTTAATTTTATGGGAACAAATCCTTTAATCGGGAAAAATGATGATACTTTGGGTACAAGATTCCCCGATATGAGCGAAGTATATTCTAAAGAGCTTATAAAAACAGCTGTAAATGCGGCAGAAAAACTCAACATTAATTATCAAAAAGGCGTATATGTTGCAACAACAGGTCCAAGTTATGAAACACCCGCAGAAATAAATATGTATAGAATTCTTGGAGCAAATGCCGTAGGAATGTCTACGGTGCCTGAAGCAATTGTTGCTAACTATTGCGGAATAAAAGTTTTAGGGATAAGTTGTTTAACGAATTATGCGGCAGGTGTTAACGACACACCGTTAAATCATCAGGAAGTTATTGATACGGCTGATAAAGTAAAAGATAATTTTAAAAAACTTCTTACCGAAATTTTAAATCAAATTTAAAATCTTAATTAATTATAAATTTTTTTAGCTTTTTAAAAAAAGAGCATTAAACTTATAATAAAGGCAGTAAAATCCTTTATGAAAAGAGGTGTTCTTAAATGATAGATTTCAACAGATTAACAGATTATACTAAGGAAATTATATACAGTGCACAGCAATTGATGTACAGATATAATAATTCGCAAATGGAGCCGCTGCATATAATGCTTGCAATAGCCGAAGATGAAGACGGGATTGCTAAAGATTTTTGTGAAGAACTCAAAATAAACAATGATAATTTTAAACATCAACTTGTAAATGAGATATCAACGCTGCCGCAAGTGCAGTCAACTAACCCGAATCAGCAGTTATATTTATCGCAAATGACAAATAAAATGTTTGATTCGGCTCAAGAAACGGCAGACAACCTTAAAGATTCATTTATAAGCATTGAACATATTTTAATTGCAATGACGGAATTAACCGGTTCTAAAATTCAAGAGATTTTGGAAAAAAATAAGATTAATAAAAATACAATATTAAATGCAATGAAAAAAGTAAGAGGTAACAGAAAAGTGGATTGTAAAAATGCAGAAGAACAATATAAAGCACTGGAAAAATACTCAACAGATTTAACATTAATGGCTCGCAAAGGAAAATTAGACCCCGTTATCGGCAGAGATGATGAGATAAGACGTGTTATTCAGGTTTTGAACCGCAAAACAAAAAATAACCCTGTATTAATAGGAGAACCCGGGGTTGGAAAGACAGCAATAATAGAGGGTTTGGCTCAAAGAATAATAAGAGGCGACGTACCTGAAAATCTTAAAGATACCAAGCTTATTTCACTTGACCTTGGTGCATTAATAGCGGGCGCCAAATTCAGAGGTGAGTTTGAAGAACGTCTGAAAGCCGTTTTAAAAGAAGTAGAGGACTCTAATGGCGAAATAATAATGTTTATAGATGAACTTCATACCGTAGTAGGCGCAGGAGCGACTGAGGGTTCAACAGATGCAGGCAACCTTTTAAAACCTATGCTTGCAAGAGGCACTTTAAGATGTATCGGAGCTACCACTATTAATGAATACAGAAAATATATAGAAAAAGACCCGGCATTAGAACGCCGTTTTCAGCCCGTTATGGTTGATGAGCCTTCGGTTGAAGATACCATAAGTATTTTAAGAGGGTTAAAACAGCGTTATGAAGTACATCACGGAGTAAGAATCAAAGACTCTGCACTTATTGCTGCCGCAAAATTATCAGACAGATATATTACAGACCGTTTTCTGCCCGATAAAGCCATTGACCTTGTTGATGAAGCGGCTTCATCACTCAGGATTGAAATAGACTCCATGCCTGAAGAATTGGATATGCTTGTAAGACAAAAAATGCAGCTTGAAATTGAAAGAGAGGCACTAAAGCAGGAGGAAAATCCCGATAACAGTGAAAAGATACAAAATATAGAAAATATTTTAAAAGATTTAAATGAAAAAATCGATAAATTAAAAACCCAATGGGAAATGGAAAAAAGTTCCATTCAAGGTGAAGCTTCAATTAAAGAAGAAATTGAAAAAGTAAAAATTCAAATAGAAGAAGCCGAACGTAATATGGACTTACAAAAAGCCGCCGAATTAAAGTACGGCAAGCTTATAGCCCTTGAAAAACAGCTTAAAGACGTAAATGAAAACGTACAAAATCATAAAAATACTCTGTTAAAAGAAGAAATAGATGAAGATGATATAGCGGAAATTGTAAGCAAATGGACATCGATAGCGGTAAATAAGCTTTTGGAAAGTGAAAAACAAAAGCTAGTAAATATGGAAGAATTTTTACATAAAAGAGTAGTAGGTCAGGATGAAGCGGTAGAAGCCGTATCTGATGCTATAAGACGTGCTCGCTCAGGATTAAAAGACCCTAATCGACCGATTGGCACCTTTATGTTTTTAGGCCCTACCGGTGTTGGTAAGACGGAGCTGGCTAAAGCATTGGCCGAATTTATGTTTAATGATGAAGATGCTCTTATCAGAATTGATATGTCCGAATACATGGAAAAACATACGGTAGCAAGGTTGATTGGAGCACCCCCGGGATATGTAGGTTATGATGAGGGCGGACAGTTAACTGAACATGTAAGAAGAAAACCATATTCCGTTGTACTTTTTGATGAAATAGAAAAGGCACATCCTGACGTATTTAATATTATGCTCCAAATCTTTGATGACGGCAGATTAACCGACTCAAAGGGCAGAACCGTTGACTTTAAAAATACTTTAATTATATTAACAAGTAACATAGGCAGCGAGATTATATTAAAAAACACACTTGAAGCAATGCTGTCCGAAAAACAGGCGGAACAAACAAAAGAAGAAGTCTTAACCTTGTTGCAGCAAAGATTTAAACCTGAATTTTTAAACAGAATTGACGAAATAGTATTCTTTAAAGCTTTAACTATGGTACAACTCGCTAAAATCGTTGATATTCAAGCTCAACATCTTCATAAACTGTTAAGCGAACAAGATATTACACTTGATATGACGGATGATGCAAAAGAGTTTCTTGCTCAAAAAGGCTATAACCCTATATACGGAGCAAGACCGCTTAAAAGAACAATCAGACAACTGATTGAAAACCCATTATCCAAAAAAATCCTTAAACAGGAAATTATACCTCATTCAAAAGTTATTATTGATGTTAATAATGATGAATTAACATTTACATGCGAAACAATATAAAAACATACACACATATTATAATTCCCGAAGATTATTCGTCTTCGGGCTTTTTTTCTTCTTTTTTATGCATACCGAAAAAAGCCCTAATTCGGCTTCCTATCATATCAAGATTTTCTAAAACGGGATCATCTTTTTCTTCTTCTTTTGAAGATGCTTCAAATACATCTATTTGGTCATCATCTTCTTGCTTTTTTTTGCGTTCACGCTGAAAATAACCCAAATTTCCCGCACCCCCATCATTTGTGTGATGCGATTTTTGGATTGAAGGCATATTATTATCGGGACCATTTATACCAAAAGACATTTTTTCCTTCTTTCGGTTTTACACTTATTATGTTTTTGTAATCTATATTATAATTATATACTACTTTTGTAGAAATTATAATCATGTATATAGAGTATTGTAAAGTTTGGTAAACTTTAAAAAACAATCAGTTTATCTCATAATTTTGAGCGCTCTGCCCATTTCATAGGTATAATCATCAACATATACGGGAATTTGCGTTACACCCGCATCACGCATTGCAAAATATAAACAATGTTCAGGTTTATAGGTTCTTTGTGCCAAGTTAATTATAAGAAATTTTTCATCCAAATCCTTTAAACCATATTTTTTTATATAACTTAAAGTTTGGTCTTTATTTACATGTGAATTAATATATAAAGTCGGAGCAGGAATAGGGTCGGCACTTCTTATAATATTATCAGTCTCTTTTTTAAAATATTTTTTATAATCTTTTTCACAGTGTTCAAAATTATTATCTGATTTATCACCTAACAGTTTATTCAGTCTGTCTGCATTAACATAAGCCATTTTATAACCAATAGGAGGAGTCTTAATTCTTCTTACAATACCAGTCGGTGACATTAAATCTTTACTTAAATATTTATCTATATTGATGCCTCGTTCTATGCAGAAAGCTTCAATTTGTGAATCATAAGCATCCGGCACTATTATAGCCAAAGCCGATGACCCTTCTGAAGAATAATGAGAAAGTGATATCCTTGGAGATTCTTTTAATTCATAATTATAATCTTGGTCTTGGCAAAATTTTATTAATTCTCTGTATCCTGACTTTTGTTTACTGTCAGAAGAATCTTTTATGGCTTTTTTATATGTACTTCCAAAAGATATTGGGCTTATCATTCTTACCTCTTTTACATTTATCAATTTAATTAAAATTTATCAATTTAATTAAATATTAAATATAAAAATTTTTTATATAAAAATAATATATATTTACAATTTATTACAAATTTACGTTGATTTTTAAAAACAATATGTTAATTTATAAATATGTCAAATATAAATTTGAATCAATTTTTAAATAATTTTCCGAACGGGTATAATCAGGTAAATTCATCGAATGTAAATAATACCTTATTAAACCAAGGTTCATTTATAATTCAGGAGCAATCAACTCCTTTAGAAGTGTTATTTCCAAAATATATAACACAGCTTGCAAATACGACAAATGAACTTGTCAAAATGAATCAGGAACAAACAGTAAATATGTTAAAAGAGCTGTTAAATTTTCCGAAAAATTTTGAACAGCTTTTATCTCAAATAGTTGATAACATTCAACAGGATAACAAAAGTCTGGCATTTTTACTGTTATCATCAAGCTTAAATTTTGCAAGTTTGGCAAAAATGTTACAAACAGGTTCTAAAGAAGCCATGACAAATTTATATCGGCTTTTAGCCGGCTTTAATCAAATCGGAGTAAGTTTGAAAAATGAGCAGCTTAATGAACTATCCAAATTAATTTCCATTGTCGGAGCAATGACCTCAAATGATACTCAAAATGTTAAAAATACAATGCTTTTATACTTGCCTTGGCTTCCTTTAACCGATCCTGATGCATTTAAATTAGAAATCGGAGAAAAAGGCTCCGATGCCGGAACCGATTCCGATGACAGTGTTACAATTCTTATTTCAACCGAAAATTACGGTAATCTTCAGGCTGATATTTTTAAAACAGATTCTGACGGCATAAAAATTTTACTCATTACTTCAAAAGAATTTCCTCAAAAAGATTTTGAAGTTTTAATGAAACAAGAAAGTATTAAATATAATATTAATATCAATATGGATATTGCTGCTAAAGAAGCTTTTTCTAAAAGCAAAACCGAAGAGCGTAAAACCCAGATATCTATGAACATAAGCCCCGGGGTTAATCCTTTTTTGCTTTTAATTTCAAATTCCCTGATAAAAAATGTACATTTAATAGATTCAAAAGAAAACTTAAGAGAACAAAGAAAAGAGAAATTGGATAATGGCAAAAGTTAAAACAAAATGGGTATGCCAAAATTGCGGATATGAAACGGCAAAATATATCGGTAAATGTCCCGATTGCGGTAATTGGGGTACTTTAGTCGAAGAAGTTGAGGTTAAAACCGTTCCGAATACTCAAAATATTGTAATTGAAGATAGTCCTGTTTGTCTTATTAATGAGATTAAAATAACTGAAAATATAAAACTGCCGACAGGTTTTGAAGAATTGGACAGGGTGCTCGGAGGCGGACTTGTTCAAGGTTCTTTGGTTTTATTGGCAGGCGATCCCGGGATAGGAAAATCAACATTAGTTTTACAAACAGCAGGTAACATCTGCCGAATGGGAAAAAAACTTTTATATATCTGTGCTGAAGAATCAAGCTCTCAGGTTAAATTAAGAGCTCAAAGATTAAAAGTTAATTCCGATAACTTATATGTATATTCTCAAACTAATCTTGAAGCCGTCACTAATCAGCTTGATAATATAAAGCCTGAAATATTGGTTATAGATTCAATTCAATCAATTTATACTTCTAATATAACAAGTACATCGGGAAGTGTTTCTCAAATAAGAGAATGTACAAATGTACTTATGGATATTGCCAAAAATAAAAACATTACGGTCATTGTAATAGGACACGTTACAAAAGAAGGTAATATCGCAGGACCAAAGGTATTAGAGCACATGGTTGATACTGTTATATATTTTGAGGGAGATAAATATAAATCGCAGCGTTTATTAAGGTCTATAAAAAACAGGTTCGGCTCAACCAATGAAATAGGAGTATTTAATATGGTTGAATCGGGGTTAGAAGAAGTAAAAAATCCGAGTGAGCTTTTTATGAAAGAGAGAACGGATAATTATGCCCCCGGGAGTGTTATTATAGCCACAAATGAAGGTACAAGAGCTTTACTTGTTGAAGTGCAGGCACTTGTCGGAACAACCTCATATCCTGCTCCAAGGCGAGTCGCAACAGGAATTGAATATAACAGATTGCTCCAAATTATTGCCGTACTTGAAAAAAGAATAGGAATTAATCTGTCGAAACATGATGTTTATGTTAATGTAATCGGCGGAATAGAAATAGATGAACCTGCTGCCGATTTAGGTATAGCTCTTGCTATTGCAACATGCTACCGAGATGTTGTAGTCGACCCTGATTGCGTCATTATCGGAGAAATAAGTTTATCAGGTGAAATTCGCAACGTTTCTAATCTTGAAAAACGTATATATGAAGCCCAAAAACTCGGATTTAAAAAAGTCATTATCCCTAAATTAAACAAAAATTTAAACGATAATTTTGATATTGAAATTATTCAAGTACCAAGATTAATGAATGCAATCAGTGCTTGCGTTTCAAAAAAATAATTTATTTTTAACCTATGTCTATATAAATTCTTTCATCATTGATAATTTTGTCATAGTTTATGAT
This sequence comes from Candidatus Gastranaerophilales bacterium, assembly GCA_947624645.1. Taxonomy (GTDB): domain Bacteria; phylum Cyanobacteriota; class Vampirovibrionia; order Gastranaerophilales; family Gastranaerophilaceae; genus Avigastranaerophilus. The sequence goes on along the minus strand of CANQLG010000006.1, from coordinate 61,120 downwards.
GTTATACAATTCCCCGTTTTCGGTAAATTCAGAAATTATATATTTTGAATGTCCCGTATAAATATTATTTTTTTCTATATTTTTGAGATTTTTGATATATTTAACATCATCAACAAGTAATGCGATATTAAAATTTTTACCCTCTGTAATAATAAGTTTACTGGATGGTTTTATATCATTGTTTTCATTATTTAAAAACATATTTAAATCAATTACTATAAGAAAATCACCTCTTGAATTAATAATACCTTTAACAAATTCATCAGTATAAGGGAGTTTGGTTATATTAACTTGTTTTGAACAAATAAACTCTTTTATATATTTAAGTTCTATAAAATAATTATGGCTATCAAGAGTGAAAAGTAAAAATTGATTTTCCGATTCGTGTTCAATTGGGAAATTAAATATATTTTTCTTACTTATATCTTCTTTTCTTAATTTCAATATTTCAAGCTCTTGTTCATCTTTAGGAAGCAATAAGGAATAGTTTATTGAATTTTTTTGTTTGTTATTTGCAAGACTTTCATTCAATGCTTCAACATTTATAATATTAAAAATTGAATTTTCATACTTATATACTTCCTTAATAAAAGAATTTTGTACATCAAAAGGAAGCTGTTGAATATTTTGATTGTCAAGATTATAAATATCAATAATATTATCAGCCCTAAGTGCAAAGCAATTATCTTTACATACAATAATTACAAATTTATCATTAACAGAAAATTTACCTGAATTAATTCCTAACAAAGCACAAATATCAATAACGTTAGTCATAACTCCGTTATAATTAAATATACCGATAATGCCTAAAGGAGTATTAGCAGGGATTTCAATTTCCTGAAAATTAATTACCTCCAAAATAAATTTAATATTAATCGCATATAGCCCTCCCGAAACGGTAAAAACAAACAAATGTTCAAGTTCGGATTTTAAATTTTTATTGGAATTTATTATAGAATAATTGTTCATTTTAAATTAAACCTTTATAATAATTATACTATATACTAATGATTAAAAAATCCAAAATATAGACTATAATTATAAAGTTATAAGGAGTAAAATATGCCGCATACAGATATTGGTATTATAAACAGATTGTCCAAAAAAAACATAAAAGATACAGTAATACTGGCAATAGTTACAGTATTAATAATTGCAATAATGATATATGTTGACAACCAAACATTAATGATAAGCTATACGGTTATAATACTATTGTTTTATTTTCTTCAATATCAGTATTCAAGAAATGAATTGATGAAATCAATAGATAAATTAATAGATAACGAATTAAAGGATTTTCAAAAAATATCCGTAAAGCTGATACAATTAAGTGAAAAACAAAGACAATTAACAAATAAATATACAATTATATTAAACCAAATAATTGAAACGGTAAAAGAATATAAAAATAATGCCATGTCAGAAAAAGAAATGACACAAAGTATATCGGTAAAAATACAAGAAACATGTGAAAATTCTGATAAGGAATCACAAACTTTAAATGAAAGCGTTTCAAAGATAAATAAGTATAAGCAAAAAATACAATTAATAGCTGAATTAATAATAGAATTAACGGATTATATAAAACAAATAGGCTCAACAGTAAATATAGTAGAAAACATATCCGAACAAACCAATATGCTTGCATTAAATGCAGCGGTAGAAGCAGCAAGAGCAGGTGAGTACGGGAAAGGTTTTGCCGTTGTGGCAGGAGAAATAAGAAAACTTGCCGATGAATCAAAACAAGCTACAAATAAAATTACTACACTGGTAAAAGATATCGAGCAAACAACATCCTCAACTATTATAGCAACAGAAGACAGTGCAAAAGAAATTGAAACAGGATATAAGATGATTAGCGGAGTTGATAAAAGTGTTTCTGCACTTGTAAATATTCTCAAAAATACGGAACTGGAAATAAATAATATGTTAGTATCTACTGCTTCTCAACAGATTCTTACAAATAAAATTTTGGATCAAATCACTGATATACAAAAGAGTACATCGGAAACAATTAACATTTTGGAAGAAAATATAGAATATATTAAGGCAGTTTCTGAAATTTCAACAAATATTAAAGACAACATTGCTAATTAACAGGGATTTATATGCAATTCAATTCTAAAGAATATAATGAAATATTAAATGTATATAAATCAGAATGTGAAGAAATAATTCAGGAATTAAATAACAATTTTCTGGAGTTAGAAAAAACACCCGACAATAAAACCCCGTTAAAAAAATTATTTCAACTTGTACATTCACTCAAAGGTTCATCACGAATGCTGGGATTTAATTGTATTCAAGATATATCCCATAAATTGGAAGATGTTCTTTCTTATTGGAAAAATGATAATGTAATAATACAATCAGAATGGTTCGGAACAATTTATGAAATATGTGATGTCTTAGTGGAATATGTCAGGAAATGTGTTAAAAATAAAAAAAATTATCAAGATATTTCTATAAACAAATACCTTAATAAACTGGATAATTTAATTCAAAAACAAGATATTATAAATCAAGATTCTAACGTAAGTAAATATTTAACGGATAATTATATTTATAAAAAGAATATAGATATCAATGCAATCGTGCTTGAATTAATGTTTGTCATAGAAAAAGACGCAGAAGAAGATTCTGAAAATATTATCGACGTAATAGCGCAAAACTTAAAAGAATTGTCTGATATATTTTATAAAACAGATTATAAGTTAATAAAAGATAAAATAAGTTTTTTGTATTCCAAAATAATTGATAACAAAAATGAATTTGATTTTGAAATATTCAGACAAAAAATCCCGGAATTAAGAACAGATATTTATAATTTGTATAAAAAATTAAATATAAATTCAAATATAAATAAAAAAATTCAAAAAACAATAATTATAAATCAATCCCAAGAAAAAGAAGAAAACGAAAAAAACAATATTAGTTTAAGTGAAAATTTCGATTATATTTTTAAAAATATTCGTAAATTAAAATACGAAAAAGACTTTTTAATAAAAGTAACTGATATATTGAAAGAAAGCATTGTTAATACCGATAATGGACAAATTATTGAAATAATAAATAAAACTATAAATTTATTGGATATATTAATAAAAAAAGATATTGTATTAGACAATGACTGTTATATGGCAGTATTACAAAGTATATATTTGTCAAAACGTATATCTTTAAAAGAACCCGTAACAAATTTGAATCTTACATTTTTACTTCAACGTTTAAATGTATTGGAAGATATGAATAATACAGTTTCATTAACGGCAAAAAAAGAGGTAAGAAGCGAAGCAGTACCGCAATTATTCAACCCAAAAGAGATAATAAACATAAATAATAATATTCAATCAATAGATTTACAGGAAATAAAAACCCTGAGAATAGACAGTACAAAACTGGATAATTTAATATCTCAAACGGGAGAAATGTTAATAAACGGGATAAAATCACGAGAGCATATAAATGATTTGGCACATATTAATACCAAATTGATTAAATGGCACAGCTTAAGCAAAAAAATGATGAATTATCTCAGATATATAGAAAAAAAAGGCATTATAAACTCGGAAACCGATGAGATAATAAACAGTTTTTATAAAAAAACTCAGACTTTTCTTAATACCAATGCCGAAATAATAGATGAAATTAATAATGATTTTGTAAATATATATAATATGATTTCGGAAGACAGTAATAAATTTCATCAATCAGCGGCAGAAGTAGAAACCATTGCAAAAGATATAAGAGTTTTACCTTTAGCAACTATATTTCATTTTTTCCCTAGGATGGTAAGAGATATAGCAAAAGAAAATAATAAAAATGTTAATTTTATAATATCCGGCAGTGATACAATCGTAGATAAAAAAATTATTGAAGAAATCAAAATGCCGTTGATACATATATTAAGAAATTCCATATATCATGGAATAGAACCGCCCGAGATAAGACTTAAGAATAATAAAGATGAAATAGGTACAATAAAATTAACGGCAAAACAAGCAGATAATAATATAATAATTACAATCGAAGATGACGGCTACGGTATCAACTTTGCCAAAGTAAAAGAAACGGCGATAAATAAAGGGCTGTTAACCGAAGAAGAAATAAATGCAATGAATGAAGAACAAATCATGAAATTGTTGTTTTTACCCGGATTTTCAACTTTGGAAACAGTTAATGAAATATCAGGCAGAGGAATCGGGCTGGATGTAGTAAAAACCAAAATAACCAATTTAAACGGAGATATTTCGGTAGATTCCATATTAAATGAGGGCTGTAAAGTTACCGTTAAACTGCCATTATCAATGACCACTATAAAAGCTTTTATAATACTCGTAAATAATCAAAAATATGCAATTCCCGTAAATGCAATAAAAAATGTTGAAAAAGTAAAACGTGAAGAAATAATCAAAAAAGACGGCATTGAATGTATTTTATTTGAAGGGCATACAATTCCAATTTACAGTATCTCAAAAATATTCAATGAAAAGGAAAATAACTGTCAAGAAAACTCTCTAACAGTAATTATAATTGAAATTCAGGATAAACAAATAGCATTTATTGCAGATAAATTAATCGGCGATCAAGAAATCTTCCAAAAAAAGCTTGTAGCACCAATATTAAAAATAAAAAATATAAACGGACTTACAACCCTCCCTACGGGAGAAATATGTTTAATTATAAATCCATACGAACTGGTATATAATACAGATTCAAGAAAAAATTAGGATTTTACGGGTTCTTTTTGATTTTTAACCTGCAATTCATCGATATCTTTAACATAAGTATAATCAATCATTTGAGCGACTTTTTTACCCCATTCGTCAATTATATCATCAAATTCCTGATTATAAGATATCGGTTCACCTATAACAATTTTGAGCTTGCCTTTAAACGGAATCCAATTATATTCTTCACTGCCCGTAATACCCACAGGCAAAATATCTGTTTTCATTTGTTTAGCGATTACGGCAAAACCTTTATTAATTTTTTCAATTTTTCTGTTTCTTCTGATACCGCCTTGTGGAAATATTCCAAGCATCCAGCGATTGGTTTTAAAAACATTAATGGCTGTTTTAATGGTAGAAACTTCAAGTTTTTCTCTGTTAACAGCGAAGCATGCCAAATTGTCAAGTAAAAAAGCAAGTGTTTTATTTTCAAAAAGTTCTTTTTTACCCATAAAAGCAATAGGCTTTTTAATAGCTTCTCCTGCCACAAACGGGTCAAGATAAGAAATATGGTTAGGAGCAACAATAAAATTTCTGTCTTGGGGAATATTCTCTCTGCCAATATATTCAATCTTATAGAAAATAGGCAAAAGAGTACGAGGAACAAGCCAGCGCCCGAAAAGCTGGAATTTATATTTACCTTCCGTAAAATCTGAAACTTCTCGTTTTGTATAATTTTTTTTCTTTACTTCTTTTTGTCCCATTCCTAAACTCTTTCTGCCTAAGACGGAATATAATCAAAACCGCCAAGTGAACAAACGCTGTTAGCCCATTCATTAACTATATCATCAATATTTCCTTTACAGGAAATAGGCTTTCCTGCCTTTAATTGCATAGTTTTTTTACCATTTTCGGTATTTTTAACTATAATAGCTATCGGCAAAATATCAATATCCATTTTTTTTGCAATAGAAGCAAAACCTTTAGTTATATTTTCAAGTTTTCCCGTATTACTTCTTGTACCTTGAGGAAATAAGCCCAAATGCCAACTTGTTTTTTTAATTGATAGGGCAGTTTTTATTGTAGATACATCGACTTTATCACGATCAACGGCAAAAGCACCGCACCAATCCATTAAAACCATTGACCAAAAGGTTTCAAACAACTGTTTTTTTGCCATATATGCTATTGTAAGTTTATATTGATTTGCAATAAAGAACGGGTCAAAACCTGTTACATGATTACTTGCAATAATATACTTTTTTGACCTGTCAATATTTTCAATTCCCTCTGCTTTTAATATCTTATATTTTGATTTAATCATATTAATGATAACAGTATTGCAAGCAATATATTGAAATGTTTTGCGCCAAATGTTAAAGCTTTTTGGTGTTTTTGTTGAAAATTTTGTCGTCATAATAAATTGATTATAACAAAAACAAGAAATATTACATAATATCGGGTTTAATATATGTATCATTTATTGTATAAACGGTTTTAAGTGTTCCTGCGGGGATATTTGCGTCCTTACCTTTCATTAAGAGAAATAACGGGCATAAAAACACGCTTAACATAATTGATAAAACCATTTTGTCATTAGGTGCTTCCGTAATAACCGTTGATAGAGGGATATAAGTATTATCAACAGCTTTGGTATGAAAATCGGTAACAGTAATTTTAGCGGAACGTCCTATATATGTTTTGGACTCAAAATTGACATTTGCATTAACGGAAGTACCCGATTTTACCAGAATATTACCATTTTCATCCGTAACATCTTGTGCAACGATAAATGTCACTGTATCACCTGATTTAATATTTTTTGTATTAATTTCACTTATATTTTTAATCATAATAGGGCTATGAGCAGGCAGCAATTTTTTCCCTAAAGCATTTGATGATGCAATATACGACGGATATTCAAAATTAGCACTAAACTCTTTATTCTCTTTAATAAACTGATATAGAGTTTGTTCTTCTTCATCTGCTGATGATATTTGAGCGGGAAATAAACTTGTAAATGCAATAATAAGAACAAATGCAATTATTTTTCTAATTTCCATATTTTCCTCCGATTTTTCTTAATACAAAATTAACCGTAATTGTAATTAATAAACCTATAATAATCCCTGTGCAAAATCTTATAATATTGCCCGTATTTATTTTGAAAAGGTTGAGTATTATATCTGCCAAACAAATAAAGACCATTATTATAAATGCTTTTATATTGATATTTAATTTATTAAAAAGTGCATTCATACAAGAAACAGTTGTCCCTATGTAAACCCCAAGACATCTTGCACAAAGTGAAACAGGGTAGCCCCAAATCCAAAAGGAGCGCTCCGGGTTTTGGTGGCATGCATTTGAAAGAATATAACTTAACTTTGCACTTAAATCATAACTCTCGAAATGCGAAAGGAAAGGAGTTGCCAATGCCCCAAGCCAAAAGAATGCACTATATAGTGCCAATAAAGTTATTAAGGTATTTTTTATATACTTCAACTATTCACTCCGTTTTATGAACTTGCAGGCTACATATTATTAGTATACTAAAAGGTCAAATTTTTGTATATTGCAAATTTAAAAACTTACATATAACCATACTAAGTCATATTAGAAATAAATTATTACAAAATATATTATATTGTCAAGTACAATGTAAGGAAAATCAATGACTGTGGACAGAAAATTAATGCGAAATGGCAACGGATGGGCATTAAGTATAAATTCGGTAATACTCGGTTTTTTGGATGTTAATCCCGAGACTGATATGGTAAGGTATACTATGGAAAATGATAAACTGATTATTACTAAAAGTGATAAAAAAATTCAAAAATAAAATTTTATTTATTATTTTTTACATTTTTTCACTTGTAAATTCTCCTGTTCTCTTTTTTAATAATTTACTTGATTAAACTTTATGTTTAATTTATAAATACACATGAACAATAAATCATGGTAGGTATAAAAGGAGATAGAAAAACTATGGTAAATGTTGCAATTAACGGATTCGGAAGAATCGGAAGAAACACTTTAAGAGCAGCAATCAAAGAAGGTATCTTTGATAAAATTAACTATGTTGCTATAAATGACCCGGGGTTAACACCTCAAAATGCAGCTCACGTATTTAAATATGACTCTGTAATGGGTACATTTGACGGAACAGTTGAAGTATATGAAGAAGGTCTTATCATCAACGGCAAAAAAATTAAATTTTTCGCTGAAAAAGACCCCGCAGCTCTTCCTTGGAAAGCTTTAAATGTTGATGTAGTTGTTGAATCAACAGGATTCTATACAGATGCATTAAAAGCACACGCTCATATTGATGCAGGTGCTAAAAAAGTTATCATTTCAGCTCCGGCTAAAAACGAAGATAAAACTATCGTTTTAGGTGTAAACGATAAAGAATATGATCCTGCAAAACACCATGTAATATCAATGGCATCTTGCACAACAAACTGCTTAGCTCCGGTAGCTAAAGTATTGGATGAAAAATTCGGTATCGTTAAAGGTTTAATGACAACCGTTCACTCATACACAGGCGACCAAAGAATCTTAGACGCAGGTCATAAAGATCCTCGCCGTGCAAGAGCAGGTGCATTAAACATTGTTCCTACAACAACAGGTGCTGCTAAAGCTGTTGCATTAGTATTACCTCAATTGAAAGGTAAATTAAACGGCTTTGCTATGAGAGTTCCTACTCCTGATGTTTCAGTTGTTGACGTTGTTGTTGAAACATCTAAACCCGTAACTGTTGAAGCTGTTAATGCTGCATTAAAAGAAGCAGCTGACGGACACATTCTTTGTTACAGCGAAGAACCGTTAGTATCTACCGATTACATCGGAACACATCAATCTTCAACCGTTGACGCTGCATTAACAATGACAATGGGCGACAATATGGTTAAAGTTGTTTCTTGGTATGATAACGAATGCGGTTATTCTACAAGATTAGCTGAAACAACATTAATGGTTGCTTCAAAATTATAATTTTCATAACAAAGTATTAAACAAAGAACCAATTTTGAATTAAATTGGTTCTTTTATTTTTTTAAATTTATAATAAATTTTTAAACTGTTGCTATAATATTTGTATATAAAATATTATATTGCTTTGTAAAAAAGGAATAACAAAATGGTAAAAATATGCAAATTTCTGCTTCAAAGTATAGAATTCGTTTCTAACAGAATAGTACCTTGCAGTTCAAGAATTTGGGAAGAAGATGGCGCTGTTGAAAAATACTTTATCAAAGCAGATGAAAATACTTCACCTGAAATTTTAACTTCTTATATCACGTTAAGAAATAAGTATATAGATATCTGCAAGCGAGGTAAAATACCTGAATTTTGTAAAAATTGCAACTTATATGAACCGATAGAAATTGATAAAAATTTAATTAATAAAATTCCGTTTAAAAGACTTTCTTTTAAAGAAAGACTTGTGTGTAACTGCCGATGCATATATTGTTGTTTAACGGGAGATAGTGAAGATATCAATCTTTTTGAAAAAATAAATAAAGAAAAATATTATGATATAAAACCGTTCATTGAATATGTTAACAATTCCCAAGAAAACATGGTCAATGAAGAAACTTTAATAGAAATTGCAGGTGGAGAATGCACGCTATATCCTGATGAACTCGAATATATAATTGATTTTGGACTAAAACATAATTGCAAATTTCAAATTTTGACAAATGGAATAATTTACAATAAAAGTATAGAAAAGGCTCTTAATACAAATAAAGCATCATTAATATGTTCAATTGATTGCGGTACAAAAGAAACATTTGAAAAAATTAAACGTGTAAAAATGTTTGAAAAAGTTAAAGAAAATATAACAAAATATGCACAAGCCGGCAATAAAATTTTTTATGATAATGTTATGCTTAAATATATTTTATGTCCAAATATAAATGATAATATAGAAGAAGCAAAACAATTTTATAAACTGGCAAGAGAATGTTCAATAAAAAAAGTAATATTAAGTATAGACAGATTTTGGTTGAGTGAAAATGCCGATAAACCGATAAGTGAACAAATAAAAAATTTTGTAAAATATTTTATATTCCAAAAAGATTATCCCGAAATATATAATGAAATTGATTTCTCATTCGTATATAAATGGTGGTTTGATAGAATTTTTGAAAAACCTGATACTAAATTATCCAATAATATTTTTGATAGAATAAGAAGAATTTTTAATAAGTAATCGATTTTAAGAAGTGTATCTAATACAATAGGTATGTTTTAAAAAAAATCATGTTTGATATACAATGTTAAAGATGAGAAAAGAGGACTATTAATTGTGGGTTTAACGTTTCAAGAATTAATATTGAATTTATCTAAGTTTTGGAGTGATTATGGTTGTATAATACAGCAGCCTTATGATATAGAAAAGGGTGCAAGTACAATGAACCCTGCAACATTTTTGCGTTCCTTGGGGCCCGAACCTTGGAATACGGCGATGGTAGAACCATGCCGCAGACCCACTGACGCAAGATACGGTGAAAACCCTAACAGATTGGGGCATTATTTTCAATATCAGGTTATATTAAAGCCCTCGCCTGAAAACTCTCAAGAGCTGTATTTAAAAAGCTTGGAAGCTATGGGGATTGATTTATCAAAACATGATGTCAGATTTGTTGAAGATAATTGGGAGTCTCCAACATTGGGTGCAGCAGGCGTCGGCTGGGAAGTTTGGCTTGACGGCATGGAAATCACTCAATTTACTTACTTCCAACAAGTAGGCGGACTTGAAATAAGACCTGTTGCACTTGAAATTACTTATGGACTTGAACGTATCGCAATGTATCTTCAAAATGTGGATTCCGTATACGACGTTATGTGGAATAAAGAATTAAAATACGGAGAAATATATCTGCAAAATGAAATAGAGCAATCAAAATATAACTTTGAATATTCAACTCCCGAAAGATTATTTAAAATGTTTGATTTATTCCAAGCGGAAGTTGAATCATGCGTAGAAGCTAAAATAGTGCTTCCTGCGTATGATTATGTATTAAAATGCTCTCATACATTCAATTTATTGGATGCAAGAGGAGTAATCAGCAGAGATGAAAGAATAAATTATATAAATAGAGTCAGAAGAATGGCAGCAATGGTAGCTCAATTATACGTTGAGCAGCGTAAGGAATTAGGATATCCGTTATTAAAAAAACAAAACGTTAATGTATAGAAAAGGAAAATAGACAATGCAAAACCCGCAGAATTTATTAAGCAGATTTGTGGCAAACCTGTTGAGAAAGAAGAATCCTGATGAATTTTTGGAACAGTCTGCCGCAGGCGGATTAAAAAAGAGTTTAAACGCTTTTGACCTTATAATATTAGGAATTAGCGCAATTATTGGTGCCGGAATATTTGTTATGATTGGTTCTGCTGTTATAGGTACAACGGAAAGAGTAGGCGCCGGTCCTGCATTAGTTATATCAATAGTACTTGTAGCTATTGCGTGTATATTTCCCGCATTATGTTATGCTGAATTTGCATCTATGATACCCGTATCAGGAAGTGCATATATATATACATTTGCAACAATGGGTGAGTTTCCTGCTTGGATGATGGGCTGGGTATTAATGCTTGAATATGCAATAGGTACAATAGCTGTTGCGTCAAGCTGGACAGGATATCTTATAAAATTGTTTGAGGGATTTCCCGCATTACCTGAAGCGCTGAAAAATCCGCCCGTTTGGCTGATAAATGATTATAACAGTGCCGTAACGGCAAATCCCGATGCATCAATACCGCATTTTTTAGGTATGCCTTTTTGCATTAATTTACCTGCTATGATAATCATTACAATAATAGGTTTAATCTTATTAAAAGGTATTCAGGAATCTGCAAATTTTGCTAAAATAATGGTATTTGTAAAAGTTGCGGTAATTGCTTTATTTATAGGTGTCGGTGCATTTTATGTAAGACCTGAAAATTGGACTCCGTTTGCACCTTTTGGCGTAAAAGGAATCTTAATGGGTGCATTTGCAATATTTTACGCATACATTGGGTTTGACGCTATATCAACAGCGGCAGAAGAAACTAAAAACCCGCAAAAGAATCTGCCTATTGGGTTAATCGGCTCATTACTCATTTGTTCTTTAATATACGGACTTGTTACAATAGTTTTAACAGGTATGATTCCAATGAGCCAAATAGATTTAAAAGCACCTATTGCGGCAGCAATGAGTTTTATAGGTCAAGATTGGTTTGCAGGTGCAATAGCCATCGGAGCGTTAGCAGGACTGACTTCCGTACTTTTGGTTTTACAATTCGGTACAACAAGAATTTTATATGCAATGGCACGTGACGGATTTCTACCTCCGATTATGAAAAAAGTTCACCCAAAATTCCAAACACCATGGGTAATAACAGTAATTTCAACAATATTAATTTTAATAGGTTCTTTATTTATAAATATGCAGGTAGCGGCAGAACTCGCTATATTCGGAACGTTTACTTCTTTTGTAATCGTTTGTATAGGAATTATACTATTAAGAAAAACTGAACCAAACAGACCAAGACCGTTTAAAGTTCCGTGCTGTCCTTGGTTCCCAATTATCGGTATAGTATTTTGTTCCGGTTTAATGATTGTTGCATTACGAGAAGTTAAAACATCAGCTATGTTATTTCCGCTTTGGCTGGTTCTCGGTGTAGTTATATATTTTATGTACGGATATCAAAGTAACAGAAAACAAGTTGCTTTGAAATTGCAGCATGTAGAAGAATCAAACTCGGAAGATAAAGTTTTAAGATGAAAAAATCTAAAAATATTCAGGATATAACAAACGATGAAATTATTGAAATAGGGACTAATATCAGACTTGCAAAAACCCTTGTAGAGTTGTTATATTCCGGATTAAATAAGGAAGTTGATATAGCTAATATAGAAATGGCAAATATTTCTGTTATATTACAGCGTCTTATGGATGATATATACAATCAATTTGAAGAAGTGGAAAAAAAACTTGATATTTAATTAATACAAGAGATAATAGGCTGACGATATTCCACGGAATTAATAGAATGAATATCAACAACAACCGAGGGCGGAAGAATATGCCATTTATAAACAGCGAATTGTGATTTACGGAAGAATTTATTAATCCATTCGGTTTTTTCTTCATCAGATAAAGCATGCTTTTTCTCGTACAAGAATTTATGGTTAAATAAATCATCAAACCCAAATCCTTTATTTTCAACAAACCAAATAATTTCGTCTAAAAATTCATATGGCATATTTTCTTCTTCGGCGCAGACAGTTTTGCCTGTTTTGGGATTAATTTTCAACTCGGCACCCGGAGGTTTTTCAAGTATGGATTGAGGTATGACATCTTTTTGCGGTCTGATTTTGTTTAAAAAATGCCCGAGAGCAAAAAGTTTTGTCTTTGTAACATCGGCAATGGGCGCAAATCCGCCTGACATATCACCATTAACCGTTGCATAGCCTATGTATGCTTCTGATTTATCACTGGTGGCAATAGGAAGCATTTGCTTATGTTCATTAGAAATACTCCATAATATAGTGGCTCTCAAACGTGCCTGCAAATTCTCTATTGTAGTTGATTTAGAATATTTATCCGTTTTGATTTTGTCAAAGGCGGAATTTAATACCGATTTTAACGGGTCAATAGTTTCCGCAAGCGGAATTTCAAGAAAATTTATTCCCAAATTATCGGCTAAAATTTTTGCATCATCTTTTGATTGACAAGAGGTTATCCTGCTTGGCATTGAAATGCCCCAAACATTTTCTTTACCCAAAGCGTCAGCTAAGAGTAGTGCGCATATTGAAGAATCCAATCCGCCTGATAACCCCAATACTGCTTTAGTAAAACCGTTTTTACAAAAATATTCTTTTATTCCGAATAAAATACTTTTGTAAGTTCTGTCTAAATCAGTTGAATAATCGGTATTAAAATTGTTCAGATTGATTTTTTTATCCATGCCTGTCGGCAAGGGATTAATTTTGCCTGTATTATCGGAAGTAATAACGAAATCTTCTTCGAACGTTTTAGCACGAAGCGTAATGTTTCCGTTTTTGTCATAGATTCTGGAGCTTCCGTCAAAGCAAAGATTATCCGCATATCCAGCCTGATTAACATAGATATAGTTAACGGAATATTTTTTTGCAATAGTTGAGAACAGTGAATTTTTAAGATATTCTTTTGCGCATCTTGAGGGTGAACAAGAACAATTTATGAGAGTATCAGGTTTTTGCTTCATCAATTCCGCAACGGGATCAATATTATATATGGAATTGCCTTTAAAAAATGATTTATCGTTAAAACTGTCTTCACAGACTAAAATTCCGTATTTTTCGCCGTTAATTTCAAAAATTTCACAAGATTTATCCGCAGGTTCAAAATACCTGTAATCGTTAAATTCCGAATAATTAGGCAATAATCTTTTTCTTGCGATATTGATTATTTTACCGTTTTGTGCAACTGCAACGGAGTTATAGAACGGTTTTTTGTTGGCATCCCAAGTAGGTTCAGCGAATCCTACGAGTGCAGTTATGCCGTCCGAAAGAGATGTTATATATTCAAGAGCTTGTAATTGTTTTGTTATTATTGATTTATGTCTTATAAAAATATCACCGAAAGGATATCCCATAAGTGCGAGTTCAGGGAATATAATCAAATCGGCATTATTTTGTTTAGCCTTAATAATGCAGTCAATAATTTTTTGACTGTTATGGTTAATATTTCCTGCTATTGTATCAATTTGTGCCAGTACTATTTTATTCATAATTTTATTATCCGATATGAAAAAAAATAGTCAAAATTTGCAATTTTTGTTAAAAGTATTAAGTTTAGCATTAAAACATCAAAAATAAGAGAAGATGCACTAAAAAATTGGCATTTTTGCAATTTTTTTAATGCAATTTTGCTAAAAACGAAATTTTTACTTGTAAAATTGCAAGCATGTAATTATAATTAAAAATCGTAGTATGAAAAAAGAAAGGTAAAAATTATGGCACAAAGGAAACCATACACACCTGAAGAAATAAAAAAAATTATAAAAGACAAAAAGGTTGAATTTATAAAGCTTCAATTTTGCGATATAAACGGGACCGTAAAAAATATGTCCGTACCTGTTATTCAAATTGATAAAATATTGAATAATGAGATGATGCTGGACGGTTCATCAATAAAAGGTTTTAGAAATATAGAAACATCGGACATGTATTTTTATCCTGATTTAACTACTTTTACACTGCTACCGTTCCGTGAAGATAAAGTAACGGGTACAAATGTGGCAAGAATAATATGCGACATACATAACCCCGACGGAACTCCGTTTGAAGGATGCCCGAGAGCAAATCTGAAACGAGTTATGAAAAAAGCTAAGGACTTAGGGTATGAAATGAATGTAGGTCCCGAAGCAGAGTTTTTTATCTTCAAAAAAGATGAAAACGGTAAACCTATAATGGAAACTCATGACAGAGCAGGGTATTATGATGCAGCTCCTGAAGATATGGGTGAAAACATAAGAAAAGAAATAGTAAGAACCATTACCGCCATGGGGTTTGAAGTAGAAGCGAGCCACCATGAAGTAGCAGACGGTCAGCATGAAATTGATTTTAAGTATGAAGATGCTTTAACAAGCGCAGATAACATAGTAACATTCAGATATGCAGTAAAGGCAGTAGCAAATAAACACGGCGTACACGCAACATTCATGCCAAAGCCGGTATATGGTATTAATGGTTCGGGTATGCATTGTAATCTGTCTTTATTTAAGAACGGTAAAAACACATTCTATGATGCAAGAAGAGCACATGAATTATCGGAAACGGCATTGTATGCAATCGGAGGTTTATTAGAACATGTAAGGAGCTTCACTGCGATTACCAACCCTATTGTAAACAGTTATAAAAGAATCGTTCCGGGGTATGAAGCACCTGTTTATTTGGCTTGGTCATTGGCAAACCGTTCCGCACTAATAAGAGTACCCGCTAAACGAGGTAATGCTACAAGGGTAGAATTGCGTTCACCTGACCCGTCTTGCAACCCGTATCTGGCTTTAGCAGTTATTTTGGAATCAATTATAGACGGTGTTACAAAAAAAATTAAACCCCCGTTAGATATAGATAAAAATATATTCAAAATGGATGACAGAGAAAGAAAAAGAGCCAAAATTGAAACTTTACCCGGAAGTTTGCATGAAGCATTAATGCTTATGAAGAAAAGTGCCATAGTAAAATCCGCATTAGGTGAACATATATTCAAAGAATTTATGCAATCTAAACTAAAAGAATGGGAGGGTTACAGAACGGCAGTAACACAATATGAACTTGATAATTATCTTATAAAATATTAGAAAAAATCCCCTTAAAAAGGGGATTTTTTTATTTTTAATAAAACAGTTGAAAAAAAGGAATCTTTGTTATATATTGCTAATACAGATGGCGGGCATCGCCAAGTGGTTAAGGCCTCGGATTGTGGTTCCGATATTCGTGGGTTCGACTCCCACTGTCCGCCCCATTTTTAAGAAAGAGTCAAAAGACTCTGTTTTTGTGGGATAAGAACCCACCAAAGTTGTATATTTAAGTCCGTTTTGGTCGGAAGTTTTGTAACATTAACTTTGTATATATGTCTAATAACACTAACACAAAGCAAGCCTGAAGCCGTTTGATTATCTCAATATTAAATTAAATACAACTTCTGAACATCTTTTAAATAGTTAATATATTGATCTTTAAGACTTTTGGGCGAAATGATTTCAACATTAACGCCCCATTTAAAAATATTCCATAAGATAGATTTAGTCCCTGAAGATGTAAAGGTTACGACTAGCGCTCCATTTTTTTGCCGACTTATCTTTTGTGTCGGATGAAAATTATATTTTATTACATCGGGCGCTATTTCTTTTTTAAATTTTAATTTAACTTTAATCGGTTTATCATGAAAAATACCAAAAGAAGAATTTGCCCATTCTTTTAAATTAAAGTCCGAGTCAGGTGTAAAATATTCATCAAGCACTTTAATGTCAGATATTCTATGAAGCAGATATTGTTTGATTTTCCCGTCATTTTTTGCAACAAGATAATGTCTTTCCCCATATAAAATCCCTAAAGGTTCTGCCTTTATTGTCTTTTTCGGCTTTAAACCTTTTTGAATTCTAAATCCCGCAATATTTTTTTCATTCAAATCAAAATAATCTTTTGCCTGATAATCAAATTGAAGCTTTTTCATAGATTTTACTGCCATTCGTATTGCTGATAAAATTTTATTATCAACGTTAAAGTTGGCTACTTGTCTTACTGCATAGCCCTCGCATTCCATCATTGCTTCAATATCATTTTCAAGTGTGGTTAAGTTAGGATTGTTCGCACTTTTTATGCTGTCTATGACTTTATTTAATACGGGTAATTTATCGGATAAATTATTTATTTTGCAAAGTTCTTTTATATTTTCTAAATCCGTAATATCATCCGAGTTAAAATCGAATAAATTAACGGGTTTACCTTTAAAACCCCAGCGTTTAATCTTGGAATTTGTCTGCAATTCCGATACCTGAGGGTAAAGCTCCATGACAATATCTTTCATTCTTTGAGCCGTCCTGCGAGATACATTATAACTTTCTTGTATCTCTTTTAAGCTCACACCGAAAGTATTTGACTGCATTGTCATAATTAAATCAATAATATTTAAAATTCTTTCGTATCTAAATTCATCTTTCATACAAAATCTCTCTTAAATTTTATTTCCAAAGTTTTTCTCCGTTTTCATCCAAGAGTTCTTTTTTATTTTTATAATTTACCATAAAAGCAGCTTTTTTATTTTCATTAGAACAAAAAGAAATATAATTATACTTGAAGTCTATGATAGTTTTTCCTTCGTAATTTATTACACCATATTTATCATCTATTATGCCTATATAAAATTCTCCGTCGTTATTGCTCGTTAAATTTTCATAAACAAAATCAGAAATAATTTCATCATTTAAAGTTATTAATCCGTATTTAAAATCCTTTTCTGCTATAAAACAAGGTCTTGTTGAAGAAACCGCAACAACTGAATCATATTTTATATCAGCAACCATTTTTCCGTTAATATCAGCCAGCCCGAAGCGATTATCTTTTTCACAAGACCAATAATTTTCGTTCTCCATAATATGGTCATAAATGGGTTCTAATATTATGTTAGAATTTTTATCTATTACACCTTCGTACCCTTCAACATTAGCAATATAATAACCTGAAATACGACAAAGAATGCCCAATAGTTTTATCGGATATTTATATTTAAAATCAAAAACAACTTCCCCTTTTTTATTCAACAAACCCCATTTGTAGTTTTTGCTCATTGTACAATAATCTTTATTTATTCCGGAATGCATTGCAAAAAAGAAGTCTAATTCATCTTCAAATACTTTGTGGTCTTTGTACCCTTTAACACATCGAGGCAGATTGTTTTCCATAATATCATAGACAAATTCCGTTATAGGTTTACCCGTGTTAGTGTCAATAAGTCCTGCTTTGCCGTTTTTATAAGCAATCGTAAAATTACTGTCAGTGTAGTTATAAATTTCATCATACATATTTATGCTCCTTTCAAAAATTATTATATTTTATATATGTGTCAATTTCGGACACATGTGTAATTTAAGGAACATAATAAACATTAATTAATCTATAAAATAAAATCAAAAAGAGTTTTTATATCAATATCTAAAGCATTGGCGATATTTTCAAGGCTTTTTATTGTAATATTTGTTTTGCCTCTTTCAAGCAGACCTACAAAAGAGCGGTTTAAATCAGCTTTTTCCGCAAGTGTTTCCTGTGAATATCCCCTGTCAGTTCTTATAATTCGAACTTTATGCCCAAGCTTTTTAATTGTATCAACATTTCTCATATACAAAATTTTATTTTTTATTTGAACATGTTTCCAGTTCCTATAATATGTAAATGTATATTATAATAATCATATTGTGCTATAATATATGCAAATGATAAGAAAATATCCTGTGCCGAATTTGGCATGGATGTATGATATAATTTTTTTATTAAAAGGAGTCTGCGTCATGCTTAGTAAATTTATTTTATTTATATTGACAATAGTGTCTATAGCACTGTTTATATTTTGTGCAAAATTATATTTAAAAATGAAAAATATCGAAAAAAAGTCCATTACGGGTTTAATTGATACAACATTACAAAAAGATGAAATAAACATTGAAATAAATGCCGAAGAAAACAGCGAAACAAAAACAGAAACATATGTTGATTCTAAAGGACAAAATTATAATGAATTAATAAAAGAAAAAAATTCTCTGCAAAGCTGCTATGATGAAAAATTAAAAGAAATAGAAAATTTGAATAACCGAATTAAATATTTAGAAAATCTCGAAACTGAAAATAAAAATCTAATTGATAAAATAAACATACAAACAAAAGAAATAGAAAACTTGAATAACCGAATTAAATATTTAGAAAATCTTGAAACTGAAAACAAAAATCTGACTGATAAAATAAACATACAAACTAAAGAAATAGAAGAATATAAAATCAAAATCAACAGCATAAAAAATCAAATTTCGCGTTTTTCGGATAAATCATTAAAAAGCACTTTTTTGTTTGCTAACGGACAAAAAGAAGGCGAAGAAAAAATATTTTTTAAAGGTGAGGCATTGTTAAACAAAATCAAAAACTGGCATGACGGCATTTTAGAAGGTCCTTCCACCGTTTTTTATAAAACGGGTGAAAAATATATAGAAATGTATTATAAAAACGGGAAAATAGACGGAAGCTATATTGTTTATAACAAAGATGGTTCCATAAAAGAAACATATTCATACAAAGACGGAGTAGCATATGAATGAAGAAATATTAAATAATATTTTATCTGAAGATAATTTTGATAAATTGCAAAATATAATAAACGTCATTGAAGATAAAGAAGAATTAATAGAGCTTTATAACGAAGTTAAAGATGAATTTCAAAGCAAGGCCGAATGTTATAAAAACAGAAAATCATCGATTTTAAGCAGTCTAAAAAATTTCTTTGTGGATGATATTGAAGCAATAAAAATGAAAAATTTAATTGATGCAGCAACCTTTCTTGCAAAAAAAAGAGAACAACTTGTTTACAATGAAATGTTTAAAAATATAGAAAAATTTTTGTCATACAGCTGTGAAACAGCAAATAATACAATCAGGGCTTTTATATATTTTCTGCCGGAAATCAAAAATCATTGTATCGATGCTAATGACTATAAAAAATGTGTTGAATATTTAAATAATACAGATAAACGATTGAAGCAAATAAAAACCACAATATCAAATAATGAAATCTATAAAAAGTACCGGCACTTTACAGGATTTGAAAAACTTAAACAAGAAATATCGGCTGAAAATCAAGACAAAGGCATAATTAATGGGGTTACTCTGGCGGGTAGTTTGGCATACGCTGCGGCAACTGAAGATGTGAATGCCGCAGCCATGGCGGCAAAGCAAGGGGTTAACTGGATTAAATCAAGTGACGATAATAATAAAATTGAAATTTTACGAAAAATTGATGTTGAAATTGAATATCTTGAAATAACTGAAAAAGTTATTTCGGATTTTGAAAAAATAATAAATACTATTCAAGATTTAACCGAAAAGATTGAAAAGCTGGATGAAGAAATATCCGATTTAGATGAATATTTTGAACCGATTGTAGCAGATTATGATGAAAAAGATGTTTATTGTGTTCAAACATTCAATAAATATTCGGGTTTAATCAGTTCCATGCATACTCTTTTAATGACTGAAATATTATAAAAGGATGTGAGTTATGATTTCATTAGCGATAGAAAAAGGCAACCAAGTAATTGTTTATAACGAAAAAAACAGGCAAACTGCTTGTGTTATATTAGGCGGCGGCAAGTTATTGGGTTATACTGCAAGTTCTTTCAGTATAAAAAGAGGCTGCAGTGTGTATACCTACGATGAACGAGGCAGAGTACTCGGCACTAAAATCGGATAATGAGATTTTTATTTTAGAAGAATTGAAAACCAACATTTAAAAAAAGCAAGAATATCAACTTTAAGAAGAACAATTGCAAGTTTGTTAAATATGAATTTCATTCCCGTCTCCGGCAAAAAAGGTTTGACACAGGAAGATGATGAGATAATTACAGATTGGTTAAATAAAAATACTTATTTTAGAATTTTGGAAACCTCAACCGAGGCTGAAGCAAATTTTTCTGCGGTAATATATTTTTATATAATATTTAAGCTGCAATATGATGTCCTGTAAGGACAAAACTGATTGCATTCCGATTTATTTACTTTCGGAGCAAATTTATGTGATTTGATTTCCGAAATTGCCGATTTAAACTTTTCTGCCGTTGATTCACATGCTTCTTTAGAAAGTTTTAATTCAAACGGTTTTTTATACGCCCGAGGGAATATAAATACTGTTGATATATCATCGTAATCACAATTTAATTCTTTTCTCAGAAAATGCTTGTAAATTGCCATTTGGTTAAAATAATCTTCATGAATCCCGTCAGGGCATATATCTTTTTCGTCTTTTCGGTCACCTGTTTTATAATCGTAGATTGTATATTTTCCATCGGAAGTTTTATCTATTCTGTCTATTTTACCTTTAAATTTAGCGCCGTCGATTTCAAACATAAATTCGTGTTCAGCCTTATACAATTGTTCTATCGGAGTTTTTCTTAAATAATCATATGCACATTCATTATTTTCATCAATTTTACCCAAAATTTTTGCGCCGTCAACCAGCATTCTTTTAAGTTCCAATTGGCTTGATACGGGTAACTGCATAAGTGTATTATTAAATTTTTCGATAAATTCGGTTTTTGTCGGAAAACATTTTGTTTCAATTGCTGTTTTTACGGCATATTCATAAGCACTATGAATACTGTTTCCGAACTGTGCTTTATCCATATTAGTTGTTTTAGGACTTAAACCCAATAAATATGTATACATATATTCCCTTGAACAGCCTAAATAGCAGTTAATTGCGGATACTGAATATGTTAAATCATCTATTATACTGTCTAAATAATTATCAAATTCTTGTTGATAGTTTCTTTCGCATATAGTAAGAGTTTTTACAATTTCATTAGCATAAGAATCTATATTTGTTTCTTCTTCATAATTTTTCGGATTAATAAGTTCTTCAATCTCCTTAACCGTTAATAAATCTAACGGAGCAGCGTCTTTGCCGTCATCTCTTTTCAGTGTATAAGACAGAAACAGAGAATGTTTTGCTCTTGTAACGGCTACATATATTAATTTAATGAGATTTGATTTTTTAATTTTTTCTTTTAATTCTTTTGGTATATCCTCACCTGTTAAATCAGATTTTGAAATATCGTCTTTAATACTCAAAGGGATAATCGGATTTTCAAAAGTAACTCTTTTGTTAATCAGATAAGGCATATAGACATATTCAAATTCCATTCCTTTTGAACCGTGGTATGTAGAAAGCTGGACAGCGTTTTGTTTAACTGGAGGTTTTTCCGCATAAATTTTTATATCATCAATTATGGCTTTTTCAATATAATTGACAAAATATTCAAAAGTACAAGGTTTTTCAAGCTCCATATAATTCTTTGCCAAATCGATAAGAGCTTTTAAACCTGTTATATTTTCAATTCTATTAATCGGGCAATTAAAATAATATGAGAAAATTCCGGTTTTTGAACCTATTGTTAAAATAGCGGTTTCTAAATCAGTACATTGTTTTATATCTTTAAGTTCATCATATACCGAAATAAATTTATCTATTTTTTCGGGGGAAGTAAAGCAGAGAGTTTTTTCTTCTTTGTTATTTTTTGTAATTTTATAAGTATAACCTGCCTCTTTAAATTTTCGTATATTGTCAATCATTGACTTAGAGGTATTTCTTGTTTGATAAAGTATTTCATAGTCATTTTCATTTATATTGAATGGTTTTGATAACAGTATTTTAAATAGAGAATCTCCGTATCTTAGGGAATTACATAAAAATTGCATATACAAAAACATAATTGTAAAAGATTGGATATCAAAAACATTTTTTCCTTTTTTTGTTTCACAAGGTATATTTGATGCTTCAAGAAGTTTGGCATATTCTTCCAATTCATCATTAGTTCTTGCCAGAATTGCTATTTCCGATAAATTTTTTTCTCCGGTATTTTTATCAATGGGGCAATCAGGAGAGTTAATCAAATTTTTTATTTCTTCCGTGATATGGACTTTTTCTTGGAGAGTATCCCGATATATAAGGCATCTTACATCTTTATTTTTATCAAACAAATCGGAATTGACGGCTTCCAGCTCTTTAGATATATTGAATCTTTTAAAATATCTGTCTTTTTCGAGACTTAAATCATCCTGTAATACAATTTGTCTTGCCAAATTAAGTATTTTTGAAGTAGAGCGTCTGTTTTCTTTAAAACATATTACATCTTCATCTTTAACATTCAATTCGGTAATAAAATTTTTAACGGAATCAAGTCTTGCGCCTTGAAATGTATAAATAATCTGGTCATCATCGCCTACGACAAAAACATTTTTCTTTTTCATATTTCGTGCAAGATTAAACAATATCTCATTTTGAGCAATGTTTGTATCCTGATATTCGTCGGCAATAATATAATCATAAGCAGAGGCGATTTCACAGGCAAAACTTTCGTTTTTTTCAAATTCATCAAGTAATAACATAATCATATCGCCAAAATCCAAGAAATTTTTTCTTTGCATTTTAGCTTTATACAGCTCATATAATTCCCAAACTTCTTCTGCTTGAGCTACTTTTTTTTCAGCATCTCTAAGGGAGGCTGTTTTTTCGGGATATTTTTTTATATTTTTTTGCCACCATTCTTCTTTTTTTCTTATATCTGCTATCCAATCAGGATTATTGGCGAGATTATCAAAATACTTTTGTTTATTCAGCCTGTATTTTTTTATTTCTTCAATTCTATCTATAATTTTATCAATAAAGTAGTAAGGTCCGTTTTTATCAGTTATAAATGTTGTCGGTTCTAAATCATCTTTATGTTTTTCTAATCGTTCATCAATGCATTCTTTCATGAATGCTTTTTTAACGGAATCCGTTATTATTTTAACGTTATCACCAATCCCAAAAATATCGGGATGATTTTTTATGATTTCCATACAAAACCCGTGGTAGGTGTAAATATTGACATCAGAGTTTAGGACTTGCAAAGATTTTTCAATACCTTTTTTCATTTCGTTTGAAGCGGTATCTGAGAAAGTTAAACATAATATTCGTTCGGGAAGAGTTCCGTTTTCAATGATTTCTTTGATTCTTTGGGATATAGTAAAAGTTTTACCCGTCCCGGGGCCTGCCAATACTAAAAAAGTTCCGTCTTTTTTATAAGTATCTATTGCTTTTTGCTGTTGTGTGTTTGCTTTTGGCATTTTACATATCCTTGTATTTAATAATTATAATGATTTTTGTTTAAATAAAATTTATATTATATAAAAATAGTATACCATCCGATAAGAATCAACGGGGTATTATTAAGGAGTGTATACAACATGTTGTTATATTGTCCGATAAAATAATTCGCAATAAGGAATGTAAAAAATGGCAGTTATGAGCGATTGAAATGCTATTGACTTAAAAAGTTATTTTCAATAAAATCAAAAAAGAAAGCGGATTTTTGTTATATCGGTTTGATTTAAGTTGAGTAAATATTATGAAGAGAGCTCTTATTACAGGAATAACGGGACAAGATGGAAGTTATCTTGCTGAACTTTTACTAGAAAAGGGATATGAAGTATACGGAATGGTAAGAATGTCTTCCGTAAATAATCTTATAAGGATTCAGCACCTGTTAAATAATAAGCAGTTAAAAATTTTATATGGTGATATGGCAGATGAAGCGAGTCTATACAGAGTTGTAAAAGATTCAAATCCTGATGAAATATATAATTTAGCGGGTCAATCACATATCGGATTAAGTCCCAATTTTTCGGAATATACAACGGAGATTAATGCGCTCGGAGTATTAAGACTGATAAATGTAATATATTCATTGGGAATAGAAAAAAAGGTGAAGTTATATCAGGCAATCACGTCAGATATATTTGGAAATATTGAAGATAATATTTTAAACGAACAAACAAGTCTCAAGCCAATAAACCCTTATGCTTGTGCCAAAGCTTATGCATATATGGTAGTCAGATGTTATAGAGAAAAGGGTTTATTTGCAGTAAACGGGATAACATTTGCGCATGAATCCAAGCGGCGTCCTGAGAAGTTTGTCACAAGGAAAATAACCAAGGCGGCAGTAAGGATAAAAAACGGTAAACAAGATAAATTAGAGCTTGGGAATCTTTCCGTAATGAGAGATTGGGGACATGCAAAAGATTATGTAAAAGCAATGTATTTGGCGATGCAGCAAGATAAACCTGATGATTATGTAATTGCCACAGGGAAAACCACCAGTTTGAGGGATTTTTGTACAAAAGTTTTCAAAGAGCTGGATATTGAGCTTGAATTTAAAGGTTCAGGCAATGACGAGAAAGGTTATGATAAAAATACGGGAAAAGTATTAATAGAGATTAATCCGATTTTTTCAAGAAAGAATGAAAAAATGAATCCCGTGGGTGACTATTCCAAAGCGAAGCGGTTACTGGGCTGGGAGGCTGAAATAACCGTTGATGAAATAATAAAAGAAATGGTTGCGGAGGATTTAAAAGAAGAGCGAGTATAAAAGGAGAGGTGTCCGAGAGGTTTAAGGTGCAAATCTCGAAAATTTGTGTAGGGGTGACTCTACCGCGGGTTCGAATCCCGCCCTCTCCGTTTTATCAAGGTTTTTTAGTTAATATTAAGGGATGAGCCCCATAAAGCGTAGCTTTATTTGGTTCGAGCGGATTTTACGCAGAACGGTGTCGAGCGAAGCGAGAAAAACCATAGAATCCGCATCAAAAAGCTCAAATCCAAATTCTTTTTTAAAAGCTTTTTCTGATAATTTGTGAATAAGTTTAGGTTACACAAATTTATTTGTGAGTAATTTTTTTGATTTTTTTACACACAAATTATTTTGTGTGTATTGTATGTAACACATAAATTTAAATTTAATTACATTTTCTTCTGTATATTAAATTACAGTTTTGATTCAAGGCAATTTCGCCCTCTGTATTTTAATGAAAAATAATATTACAATATTGTTTCAAAAGTTGATTATTATTTGAAAACTCAAATATTTTTAATATATAATTAATAATGTAGTTAGAAGTATGTCTCCTGTGGGTATTTTCGCCACGGGGGGGGGTAAAATTGAAGAAGAAAATTAATTTGAATGCGGCAGCGCTGTTGTGCACTATGGCGATATCGTCATTAAATGTATATTCCGCACAAGAAGTCAATAATTTTAATGACTTAAAAAACGCTATTGATAATAATGAAAGTCCTGTTGAAATAGAAACGGGAAGTAATATCCAATTTAATAGTTTAATAGAATATAGTGATAAAGATGTTACTATAACGGGACAGGAAAACTCTTCGTTTACACCTAGTAACACAGCTTCAGAAACCGGTGCTTTTCAAGTTCAAGGAGCAGACAGCAGTTTAACAATACAGGGTGTAAAATTTGATAGTTTTGGTGAAGAGTCTGAGAAAGGTGTAGGGTATGTAATTTTTAGTCAGGGGGATGTAAAGATCGGCCCGGGGGTTGAATTTGGCTCAAGTATTAAGACAACACCTTATGGTTCAGGCAGTTATAGAGTTAACGGTACCATTTTAATGTACGGTGGAACACTCACACTTGAAAGTTCAGGAACAGGTAATGTGATTTTTGACAAACAAATAAATTCTACCGAAAGCACATACGATATTACGTTATTTGGGGATAATCTAAATATAGATATAAAAGGCGACGGTGGAACGGTTGAAATAGGAAACGGTATCCGTTCATACAATGATAATCAAAAAATTAACCATTCGGGTGCTAACGAATTTGTTTTAGGCGGTAATAACAATAACTTTACGGGTAAATATACTCAAAATAATGCAGAAGGTAAAACAACATTTAATGGCACAAAATACTTTAAAGGTGAATCTAATATTCAAGCAGGTACTTTTAACTGGCAGGCAGCAAATAATGATACAGGTAGAGGCAGTATTATATTTGGTGACAACACTAATTTAACCGTCGGAGATGGTTTAACTACTTCTAAACTAACATTAAGCTCAAAAGACACTATTGCCCAATCTATACACATGGAGGTTCAAAAAGATTCCGAGTTGACCTTGGATGGCTTTAATAATAAAAAAACCCTGACATTATCTAATAAAATAAGTGGTCAAGGTGCATTAAAGTTAACAAACGATACCATAACATTTAATGGTGAAAGCTCAGGGCTTTCAAAAGATTTAAAACTGACAACACAAAATGCAAATTTAACCCTGACAAATATGACTAATGATACTGAAACACTTACAACTATTGCTCAAGGAACAAATAATAATACAATTTTAAACCTTGAAAAATATAGCGGTACCGATAATACAGGTTTAACCGTTGACGGTAAAAATATAAAAGAACTTAATTTTAGCGGTACAAATAACTATACTTTAGCAGAAGGTACAAAACTTACCGTATCGGCAACATCTGACGCAGCAGGCGTTATCACAAACACAGCAAGCGCAACAACGGTAATATCAGGTGATGTTACTGTTGGTGAAGCTCAAGGCGAAAACACCCCCTCTTTAGTTAATACAGCAAATGCCAAATTAACAATAAACGGTACAACAGGAACTTTAACAAATAAAGGCAAAGTTGATAATAGAGGAACACTTGAAGCAAAAACCATAAGTAACGAAGGTAATTTTGTAAGCACGGGCTCATTAACAGCCGATACACTTATAAATGGAGATGAAAGCGGCACTTCTGGCGCTCATCTTAATTCAACAGGTACTGCTTTTAATGTAAAAAGTGTTACAAATAAAGCTAATATAACGGGAACGAGTGCAGAATTCGGCTCATACGATGGTTCAGATGCAAAAAGTAATTTGAATTTAACAGGGACATTAACTCTTACGGGAGAAAATGCACCATCATCAAATGCAATCCAAAACTTGGGCACAATTTCTGCCGCTATTATAGATGTTACTGACGGTAATATTACAAATAGCGGTGAAATCACAACAGGTGATATTACTCTGACAAAAGGTGATTTAATAAACGGAAGCACAAGTAAAGGTACTATAACTGCAAACAATATCACAGTGACAGGAAAGATTAAAAATGATGTTGCAGGAAGTAAAATTAATGCAACAGGAAAAATCTCTGCTACTGACGTTACAAACTCAGGTGAATTAATACAAGGAAGCGAGCTTAACTTTGATAGCCTTGCAAATAATACAGGCTTAATAGAATCAACTTCAGGCGGTATTACAATAACAAAAACCGCAACCAATGCAGGTAATATTACCTCCAAAGGCAAGCTGACCGTTACAGAAAGCTTGACAAACACAGGTAATATTAAAATGAACGGCGGTGAACTTAAAGCAATTGATAACAAAGAATCCGGTTCAATTACCAATACGGGAGAGCTAACAATATCAGGCAATGTAACAGGTACAGACGCTTCGGCTGTAATAACCAATCAAGGCGGAAAACTTACTTTATCAGGTGATGCTTCAAGCTACACGGGGACATTCACCCAAACCGCAGGAGAAACAACCGCAAGTTCTAATAGCTTATTTGGCGGTGAAAAAAATATACAAGGCGGTACACTTACCGCTTCAGGCTCCGCTTTATATAAAGGGCTTGTTAACCTTTCAAACGGTTCAACATTTAACTACACTGTTAATGGCGATTTAACCGAAAACGGAACTATTGATAATAAATTGTTACAATTTTCTTCGGATAATGGCGGAAATGCTAATTTTACAGGTAACGGCACAGGTACGGTATTTACTTTGTCAGATAATATTACTAATGAAAATTTAGGCTCCGTTACGTTTAATAATTCAAGCTTAAAATTAAGCGGAAGCAATTTCGGTTACAAAAACTTTACACTTAATAACAGTACACTAGACCTCCATGATGATGATAATACTATAAATTCGTATATTTTTGAGAGTTTTGCTGCACCAAAAAGCAGTAAAAGCAAAATAGATTTCGATATTAAATTTAAGGATGGTAATGTCTTAGAAACAGACTCTTTAACCGTAAACAGCGGCTCGGGAGAACTTGGGCTCGGTAATATATTTATTTCGTCTGAAAAAAATGTTGAAAAAGGTCAAAGTTTTACTACAAAAGAAAATGAAGGAGTATTAAGAGGCACAGGTACAGGCGCATACGGATTAAAGTTATCAAATGGTGATACAAAAACAGGTGTAAAAGGTGCAACCACCGCATTTGAATATGATATTACGGTAAACAACGACCAAAAGGGTATCACAGCAGATATTTCGGGTATAGCTGACGAAAATTCGCTATACAAAATGGATAGTGAAACAACGGATAACAGGTTTTTCCAATTCTCAACAGATGATGACCAAGTATATAACATAGGTAAATCACTTGAAAAAACTCTTGACGGTAATTTTACAGTACAAGGTAGAAGCAATACCGCTTCTGACAGCGTACTTTCAGGTAAGCTAAAACAAGGCGGTATAGTAACGGAAAATAAAGGCAGCTTCTTTAATATTGAAGAAAGCGGCAATGTTAACTTAACCGTTAAAAACCTGACTATAAAAGACGCTGACTCCACGGAACGAGGCGGCTCCGTACTCCATAACGCAAGTGAAAATTCCTCCGTTATATTGGATAACCTCAATATAACAGGTAATTCATCATCATCAAGTACAGGAAAAGGCGGTGCTATATACAATAATGGCGGACAAGAAAATGTAGAGAGCGCTGCATTCACAACAGGTCTATGGGTTAAAAATTCTACGTTCAGTAATAATAAAGCCTATGCAAATGGTGACGGCGGTGCCATCTATAATGATTCAAACGGTTTTATACTGCTTGACGGTGTTACAACAGAGGCTGCAACAGCTGACGCTAACAATGATATTTACAATAAAGGCTTTATTCAAACGCAGGGAGAAAATACATTTAATTCCTTATATACAAATGATTCGGATGGTGTTTCGTTCTTCACGGGTACAAATACATTCTCTGAGTTGGCAAATAATTCTACCGGTTCTTTGCCTGAACCTAACAGTGATTATTCAATGGCATTCTATGGCAAAAATACTGTCACAGAAAGCTTCGAAAATAATGGCAATACGGTAAACAGAGAAAATTTGACATTCACGGAAGATTCAACATTTACAAACTCTCAAAAATTCGATAACTCGGGTATTATGGAGTTTAACGGAGACGAACTCAATAATACAGGTAATTTCACCAATAAAGAAGATGCTGATTTTTCAATATCTGCAAACTCAAGCGTTACAGGAAACGGAAAATTTATAAACAACGGAGATTTGGAATTAGAAGGTGATGCTTCAAAATATACAGGTAATTTCACTCAAGATGGAGATAATGCTGAAACAGATGTTTTAGGAACATTCTTCGGCGGAGAGTCAAACGTAACAGCAGGTCAATTTAATTGGTTCACTAAAAATGATTTGGCTGATGATGCTAAACTTAATATTTCGGGTGAAAAAACAGTATTTAACGTTGGCGATAACGATACCGATGCAGGCGAAATAACATTCAAAGCCAATAGTTCCGTTGCCAAAGAAGTTACTACAAATATTTGGAAAAACGGTAAATTAAATGTCGAGGGCGGCGATGTTATTTTATCCCAAGGCAATTGGCTTGGAAGTGTAAATCTTAAAGACGGTACTTTAACACTTGATGATTTGACTAATAATTATGAAGAGGGTACAGGCACTCTTACGGCTGAAAAAGGCAAATTAAACCTTACGGGAGAAACTCAGCTTGTATTAGGCGAAGGCAGTACTATTGAAGATGCTGTTATAGCTGATATAGGTGAAAACTCACAAGTATATCTTGAAAAAGGTTCATTAACCCTTAATAATGAAGATAATTGGTCAGGCGCAGTAGTTTTGGATGATGACTCTCAAGGCATACTTACATTAAAAGATTATGAAAAAAAATTAGGTAAACTTCAAGCTTCATCAGGCAGTGTAAATATTGAAAATTCTAAAATTACATTCAAATCAGATGATGAGTACGATAGCGGTATAGAAAAGAAAGTTAAAACTAAAATTGATGCAAATTCAGAAGTTACGCTATCAAAAGGCGGGTATCTGGAGCTTGACGACGATACGGACACGGCTGACGAGTGGCAGGGTAAAGTTATACTTGACGGCGGTATTTTAGACTACGGTATGAAAGACCCGAAAGATGCAGGAACACTAAATGCGACTAAAGGTAATTTGAACCTTTTAAGCGGTTCTGTTCTTAACATCGAAAAAACAAGCTCTGTTGCAGATGAAGTTTCTGTTGATATACAACATGGCTCAACTGTTGACATAAAAGAAGAAGGCGCTATTTTTAACATCGACTCCAAAACAAATGATAAATGGAACGGTCTTGTTAAAAATGAGGGCGGAAACTTTAACGTTAGCGGTATTGATAATACAAAAGGCCACGGCGGAGGTTTACAGCAGACAAAAGGAAAAACTACTTTAACCGATGAATCAAATATCTATATATCAGATTCTAACAGTTATATAACAGGTGGAGATGTAGATATTGACGGTAAATCAAAACTGTCTTTCGGTGCGGGAGTTAAAGAACTGAATGCTGAAAACCTTAAGATGTCCGATAATACACAGCTTGGTATATTAAACGGAGAAATTAATTCCGCTCATGCAGATAATGTTGAAGTTAACGGAAATGCTAACTTTACTGTTGACTTAAACCCCAGAGATTGGAAAGGTGACCAATTTGACTTTGGTTCAATTAAAGGTACAGATGCAACATTAAATGTATCTGACTTCAATTTTACAGGCGGTGCTCCAATAGACAGATATATCTATTTCACACTGTTTACGGGTGATAAATCAGGAGTTAATTTTGACGCAACAAAAGACCTTAAATTCACCCCGATAGGTTATTATGGATTAGAATCAAGGGGACAAGGGAGATATAGAGCATTCTTAGACCATTACAATCCTCAGGTATTCAGAGGGCAAGTCGCTACAATGGCAATGTATACAAGCCAATTACATGTTGATGATATTGTTACAAACCACTTTATCCTACATAATGACAGATTGATTGATAATGCAAAATTGGCTAATAAATACGCAGCAGCTTCAACCTTATTCGAACCATACCAAAAAACATATAAAGACGGCGGACTCTGGTCTAAATCTTATGTATCATTCGATAAGATGGATCTTACTCAGGGGCTGAGCGTTAAAAACAATATTTATGGTATGTTAATCGGGGCTGATCTTCCGTCCGTTAAACTCAAAAACAATTGGGAATTTATCCCGACGGGTTATGTGGGCTATAATGGCGGTCATCAGCACTTTGACGGTGTAAGTATGTATCAAAACGGCGGACAATTAGGCGTTATGGGTACATTTATTAAAGATAAGTTCATTGGTTCAATTACAGCCTACGGCGGCGGATATATGAATGATATGGATGTTGCTGGGTTTGAAGATAACGCAGGTAACTGGTTCGCAGGCAGCGCCGCTAAAGCAGCTTATAATTATAAACCGTTTAAAGACTTTACCGTTCAACCTAATTTGTTTATCGCTTATAATGCATTCGGTAAACAAAATTGGGGCACAAATTACGGTATTATGGGTATGCAATCAGGTATGCTGAACGGCGTTAACGTTGCTCCGGGATTAAATTTAATTCTGCAAAAGAAAACTTGGAGCTTATATGCCGGTGCATCTTATATGTACTTTATTAATGATAAGCTTGACGGACATGCAGGCAATGTTCATCTGCCCAATGTTCGTATGGATCATGGCTACGTTCAATACGGCATAGGCGGTACAAAAACTTGGAAAGACAGATTCGCCGCATACGGTCAAATAAACATAAGAAACGCAGGAATAAACGGTATCGGATTCCAAGCAGGTGTTAATTATCTGTTTGACTTGAATAAACCGACCAAAAAAGTTGTTAACGGTACAAAATCTGCCGTAAATACAATTTCTGACGGCTCTCAAAAAACTTACATTAAAGTCGTTAAAATGGTTAAAAATAAATAACAGAATCTCAAATTAAAAAAGCTGTATGTATTTATTTACATACGGCTTTTTTTAATTAATTCGGCATTATATTTTTTGCCTTTTTACCTCACTTCATATCTATCGCTGAGGCAAATATGCTTGGATTTTACTTAAAATCTCTTCGGTACTTATTTCTTCCATACAAGGGGTATAAAGTTTTTTCGATTTTTTTAAAAACTTACATTTTCTTCTGTTACAAGGTACACAAGATTTTGAGGATGTGATATTTATACCGTTACAATAACAGCCCGTTCTTTTTATAGGCATAGAACCAAAAAGCCCGATAGAATGCACATTTAATGCCGTTGCTATATGCAGCGGCCCCGAATCTCCCGATAACATTAAATCTGCTTGAGATATTACCGCACAAGATTCTTCCAATGATAACTCACCTATATAATTAATGCAATTTACAATTTTATTCAAAGGCGAAAGTAATTCCTTATCCTCTTCGGCACCGTTTAAAATAATTGTACCTTTATATTTTTCTTGAATTTTATCGGCAAGTTCAAGCCATTTATCAACAGGGTATGTTCTGCCTTGCCTTTTTGACATTATTCCGCCTGCATTAATAACAATAAACGGTCTCGGATAATTTTTCAGCATCATTTCAGCTTTATTTATAACATCTTTACCAAGGTATAAATTTAATTCTTTTTCTTCACGCAAATTTGGAAATGCCTTAAGCCCCGTTTGCCAAAAGTTTGTAACGGCATGATACTTAAAACTTTTTCTGTATATTAATTGCTTTTTTATTTTAGCGAATAATATAAGAAGTTTAACCTTTAACGACGGTTGAAGATTTAACACTAAATCATATTTTTCCGACTTAAGATTTTTTATTAAGGATTTTGTTTCTTCCGAAAATAATTTGAACTTCGGACTGATTGTATAAACTTTGTCCAAATCAGGGTCATTTTCAAGCAAAGGTCTTATTAATTCACTTGTTAAATAATGAATTTGAATATCTTTTTCAAGCTTTTTAATTGCCCGAAAAAGACCTGATGTATGAACTACATCTCCTATTGCTCCAAGCCTTACTATTAATATTTTTTTATACATAACTGTATAATAACATAATTATACAATTGCGGGTGTTAAGCTTTCAATATATTTAACGGCACTGTTTGCAGCAATTGCACCATCCGCAGCTGCGGTAATAACCTGCCTTAACGGTGTATTTCTTACATCACCTGCCGCAAATACCCCCATTTGCGAGGTTTGCATATTGATGTCCGTTTCTATAAAACCATCTTTATTTTGAGTTAATTGACCGTTAAATTTTTCAGTATTAGGACTATAACCGATATATGGAAACACCCCGTCCAAACATAATTCTTTAATTTCATTAGTGTTAAGATTTTTTATAATAAGCTTTTCCACACATTCAGAACCTTGAATTTCAACAGGTTGACTGCACATTATAAATTCTATTTTTTTATTTCCGCAAGCTCTTGAACATATAATCTTATCCGCCCTGAAAGTGTCACGTCTGTGTATAACATAAACCTTTTTGGCAAATTTTGTTAAATATACCGCCTCTTCAAGCGCACTGTTTCCTCCGCCTATTACGGCTACGGTTTTATCCTTGTAAAAAGCTCCGTCACATACCGCACAATAGCTTACTCCCCTGCTTTTAAATTCTTCTTCACCCTTGATATTGAGCTTTTTAGCCTGAGCACCTGTCGCTATTATTACCGTTTTTGATTTAAAAATAGTATTATCAGTTTCAATTTCCTTAATTTCTCCTTTTAAATTAATCCGGTTGATATCAACACAAGAAAATTTTTCAACCCCGAATTTGTCAGCATGTTGTTCAAATTTTTCCATTAATTCATATCCGCCGATTAACGGAAAAGCAGGATAGTTTTCTATTTCAAGATAATTTGACGGCTGACCGCCAAACATACCAATATCAAGTATTGCCGTTTTTAAGTTCCCTCTTGCACTGTATATTCCTGCCGAAAATCCGGCCGGTCCGGAACCAAGTATTACGGTATCATAATCCAATATTTCTTTATCTGCCATTTTAACTCTCCCCAAACTTATATCAGTATATCCCAAGTATCCCCGTTATGGGATCACCCGAAAGTTTTGTGCCTCTTACCTGATATTCGACGTAATCTTCTTTAATAAGTTTCCCGTCTTTATACGTTTTTATACTTATTTTATCAACTCCCGTAAAATTGTCACCATTTATAGTTAAAATCGGCGTTTCCAGTGAATCTTCATCAGGATATGATGTTCTTTTTTCAAATTTTACGGTCTTACCTTTAACATCATTAACCATTACATCAGCTCTTGCACCTGATAACGGGTTAGCTAAAGTAATTACATCTCCACGCCTTGTTAACGTCCAAATATCAACGCTTTTGGCATCAAAATACTCTTTATTCGTTGATTTCGTACAAATAGAGGTAACTCGCCAATCTCCGAAAAATTCATTCGGTACTTGATCGGACATACTTATATTCCCCTCTATTACCTGAGCAAAACTCGGTAAAATACACATACACACTACACTGAATATAATAAATAATATCTTTCTCATATTATTTATTTAATAATATTTTATTAAAAATCAAATCCCTCTTTAAAGTTTTACTTATATTATTTTTATTTATTTATTAAATTTAAATCTTATTTATTAAACTCTTTGAAATAGATATCTCTTGTGCATTATTAACCTCATAAAACAGCTTTGAAGCTTCCTTAAATTTATCAGGCAAAGCACTTACATAAAATTCACGTTTTTTTGAAAGATTATCAGTAAGCATATTATTTTGTTTTAAATCCTGAAATATATCCTGTGCAAAACATTTGGCAGGATTAATAAATAAATTTTCTGGTGCAAATTTTTTAAGATTTTCCAATAAATAAGGGTAATGAGTGCAGCCTAAAATAATTTTTTCAACATCATTTTTTAACATATCGGAAAGCTGCGTTTTTATATTTTGAATACTTTCAGGTTCATTTTGAAGTCTGTTTTCAACAATATTAACCCAAGCGGGACAAGCCGTTTCAAAAATTTGAGCATCAGGCTTATATTTTTTAATTTCTTTGCTGTAAGAATGAGAATTTATTGTAGCTTGTGTAGCAAATACTCCTATACGATTATAATTTTCAAGCACAATCCGCTTTACAGCTCTCTGTACTATCGGATATATTTTAAATTTATATTTATCTTTTAATACATCATAAGTAATTGCAGAAGTTGTATTACAAGCCATTACAACAGCTTTAACATTTTTTGATTCAAAAAAATTAAAAACATCCGATGTAATTCTGAGTAGTTCTTCTTTTGACTTATTCCCATAAGGTAAATTTAATGTATCACCAAAATAAATGTAGTACTCATCAGGCATCAGCTTAATCAGTTCGGCAAAAACGCTCAAACCTCCTACTCCCGAATCAAATATACCTATTGGATAATTATTCATTTTAATGCTCCGATAAATACTGTAATATACCATCTGCTATCGCTTGTGCTGAAGCTCTTTGACGTTTATCGGAATTAAGTGCATTCTTTTCCTGTTCATTAGAAATGAATCCCAACTCTAAAAGAACGGCAGGAGCTTCTGTGTGGTTTATAACATAAAATTTAGACTTAAACAAGCCTCTGTCCGTAGCCGATACTTTTTCCATCAGTTCTTTATGAATAACCTTTGCAACATTATATCCGTTATCAGTATAATAGTGCGTTTCAATCCCATGAATTTCCGATTTGACACTCGCATTTATATGGATACTCACAAAAATATCCGCTTTATTATTATTTGCAATAGTAACTCTATCATCAAGTGTAAGAGTTTTATCAGAAGCTCTTGTCATAATTATGTTTGTAAACCCTTTTTCTCTTAAACATTCTCTGACTTTTAACGCAATATCAAGAGTTAAATCTTTTTCCAACAAACTTCCACGTGAAGCACCCTGATCATTGCCGCCATGTCCGGGGTCTATTACAATAACTTTATTCTTAATTCTTTTGGCAGCTGTTTTTTTAGATTTTGTCTGGTTCTTTGCAGTATTGTATTTTTGCCTGTTTGCTTGACGCTCCATTAAATTGGCAAAAGGACTTTCAATCTTCTGCGGTTTTTGATTCGGAATCTTGGGTTGAACTGTGGGTGACGGATATGGTCTTGCTTGATTTTGTGTCTGTTCAATAAGTTTTTGAGTACCTGAAGTCTGGGTTTGAGCCTCAATCGGCTTCGGTTTTGTAAAGACAAATCTTAATTGAGATGCATTTAATGTTTCATAACAATCAAAAAGAGTGCCTTCTTCTAACGGAAAACTTATTCTGTAAATATTTGTGCTGATTTGCCCTGATTCAAACCCTGTCTTATTTGTCGCAGCTACCTTGTTAAAAGATTCCGTATTAAAATTTATTAAATTATACAATATAAGATGAACTTTGTTATTCTCTCTTTTGATTGAAAAAATAATAGGGTTAGAAAAAATAATATTAATTACATCTGTTGTGGAATTTACACTTTGCTCTTTAAAATATGCAAGTTCACTTTTGATTGAAGTAACGTTTACTCCAGAAATACTATTTGAACCTGTAATTAACAATGTCTGCAAGTTAGAAGAATAAATACTTTTATATGCTTCAGGTCTTTCTGTTTTAATAACAATCCTTGCTTTAGACGGTTCAAATTGACCTATTTTAGCAGTTACCGTTTCAGATAACCTGATT
Organism: Candidatus Gastranaerophilales bacterium; assembly: GCA_947624645.1. Lineage (GTDB taxonomy): Bacteria > Cyanobacteriota > Vampirovibrionia > Gastranaerophilales > Gastranaerophilaceae > Avigastranaerophilus. The sequence goes on along the minus strand of CANQLG010000006.1, from coordinate 23,567 downwards.
TCTTTATCCCTAAGTTCTTGTAATACAATTGTATTAGGCAAATCAAAAATAACTCTTGAGGGCTCCGTTAATATAAACGGTTTTTCAACATTAACAACACCTATACCCGATAATAACAAACTGCCATTACGAGGAGAAGCCTTATCAAGAAAGAAACGAGACTTTAATCTTGCTTGTTTTTGTTCAATATTCGGTCTTACAAGCTCTTGTGAATCTTCTTTGAATGCCTGCTGAACCTTATTAAATATTTCATCGCTTTCTTGAGTCTGCTTTTCTTCGGGAATTACCACCGCTTTATCATAAAATTCCGCAGCACTGCCTTTTGTCTCCCTGTATATTTGCGTAAGATACTGTTGTAACGGTATTTCATTACTCAATTTTAATATTATATTATTTTTTATTTTTAAAATTTTTATTTGGGAAGTGTCATAATTCGGAGAGTTTAAAATCACTATCCTTACAACACTCGGATTGGTTGAGTTTTGAGCAATTCTGAGTTGCTTTAATCTGCTGTTTTTTAATTCAAATGTCTTATTGGGAAACGTTAAAACAGCATTATTTATATCAAAAAATACCCTGTCGGGCTCTGTTAATATACTTTTTGTAATATTAATATCAGCAGGTTCTTGACTGCCTGATGTACCTAAAAATATTATAGAATCGGAATTATCAAAATTAATACTGTTAATTTTCAACGGTTCTGCGGCAATACACCAATTTTGCGGTATTATTGCCATTATTATATATATAAAAATTATTATAAACAGCTTCCGTATCATATATTAATAATAAACTTATTTAGCTGAATATCAAAAAAGTTAACCAAAATAAATAAAAAGGCTTGAAGTACTTCAAGCCTTTTTGGGGTTGCTTATTTTTTTTAAGAATTTGAAGTTGAATTTAAGTTCGGACGAAGCTCATCCAATATGCTTGAAGTATCATCTTCAACTCCTTCATTATAATAAAGGCTTGCAGTTGAGGCTCTGTAAGATTTATACTTAGCTTCAACTTCATTTCTTTGACAATCATAGCTGAATTTAGTTATTTCATCACTTGTCACTCTTCCGTCTCCATTAGCATCAATCTTATTAAAATAAGCTAATACCGTTGATAATAAAGAGTTATCACTATTACCGCTTGCGCATAGAGATTGAATTTCATTATAAGTTAAACCTTTTGACTGCATTGTATTCATTAAATTATTAAGGTCATTACCCGTAATTTCACCGTCACCGTCTTTATCCAAAGCGGCAAAATTAGTTGTCAAGTATTGTAAAAACGTATAATTGGAGCCTAAAGTCATTAAAGTATTACCTGAAACATTTGACAAATCATCTAAAGTAAGCCCTTTACCCGAAGAACTGTGAGCACTCATCAGCGTTGAATATGTATTTGTTAATCCAGCCATTGCACTTGCAAGAAGTGATTGCCCGTTTAATATACCCATACGATAACTCCTTTTTATTTACACTGCTTCCGTATTAATATATTAATAATGTTTTAATGAAAGTAAACCCTTTGTTTGAAGTATTTAAAAAAAGAGCTCATTAGAGCTCTTTTATTTGGATTTTTTATATTTATTGTATTCTTTAATTTGCGGCTGCGAAAGAATTGCCTTAAATTGTTTTTCATAACACTTGCAAATTTCTTTTCTTTTTTTCTTTAAGTCTTTAATTACTCTGTTTTGTTTTCTTAATTGAGAACGTTTTGCACAATTTCTTTTTAAAGAATTAATATTGTTCTCTTCACATTCAATTCTTTCATTAAGGCTCATTACTTCCTGCTCATATTTATCTTGAATTTTCATAGCAGTACATCTTTGAGTTTCACTTATATTCATTTGCCTGAATAGGCAATTCATGTCTTTATTTGTGCATAAAAATCCATCGACGGCGCAAGGATTAGTATATGTTTGCGGACATTGAGATTCACAAGGTGCCGGTGTTTGGCAAGGTATTGAACAAGCCTTTTTACAAGGTTTTTGACAATTGGATTTATTTGCCATTTTCCATGGATGCCAGCCCCAAGACTTCATTTCACTGTCACAAGGGCTGTTTGCTAAAGCACTTGATGCACACAAGCACAATACAGATAAAATCAACACGTATAGTTTTTTCATTTTTCTTCTCCGTTATAACTTAGTACCGACATAAGTATTAAATAGTCATAAAGATTTGAATATTACTTAAAGGTATAGTTATAAACAAGAAAAAGAACTAGGTCTAAACGGTAATAAAAAAGAGATTGCAAATGCAATCTCTTTTTTATTTTTTACACTCGGTCGGGTTGTTGCTCCCTCGGACTCGTTCGACTTTGCCTTACACAAAAACCGCTATTTCAATTCAACCGTAGCGCCTGCTGCTTCAAGCTGTTTCTTCATAGCTTCAGCTTCTTCTTTCTTAACACCTTCTTTTAATGGTTTCGGTGCTCCGTCTACTAAATCTTTAGCTTCTTTTAAGCCTAAGCCTGTGATAGCTCTAACTTCTTTAAGAACAGCGATTTTGTTAGCACCTGCTGATGCTAATACTACTGTTACTTCAGAAGCTTCTTCAGCTGCTGCTTCAGCACCTGCTGCCGGTGCTGCTACTGCTGCTACTGCAACAGGAGCTGCTGCAGATACGCCGAATTTTTCTTCCATTGCTTTTACTAATTCAGCTGCTTCGATTAATGTTAATTTTTCAATTGATTCTAAAATTGATTCTACGCTCATTTTATTTCTCCTTTTAATTTTTTTAACTATACATTTGCTTTTTGTTTTGCAACTTGATCCATAGCTCTGACTAAGCTGCTCATTACTGCGTTAACAGCACCAACGATACCTGATGCAGGCGAATTTATGCTGCCAAGCATTTTTGCATAAAGTTCTTCTTTTGAAGGAAGATCTGCAAGAACTTGTGTTTCTTTTGCGCTTAATAGTTTTCCGTCTAAAGCTGCAGCTATTATTTCACCTTTTTTAACATCTTTTATGAATTTTGTTAAAATTTTTGCGGGTGCAACTTCATCTTGGAACCCAAACGCAATAGCAACAGGTCCTTTTAATGTTTCTGCAAGAACTTCAAACGGAGTTCCTTTTGATGCAAGTTTTGCTAAGGTATTTTTAGTTACCATGTAGTCACTGTGTTCTTTTTGGAGTTTACGGCGAAGATTTGTTATTTCTTCTACGGTTAAACCTCTATATTCAGTAACAACTGCAACTTTAGCCTTGGCAAAATTTTCTTTCATTGCTTCAACTTTTTCTTGTTTAAAGGCTTTTGTTGACATTTTGTGCTCCTTGTTTTTGTATTTATCGACCTATTTTGGCTTTCGCCGGTGCGTAAACAAAAAAGATTTACGCTTAACCGTAAATCCTCAACAATAATTATAAAAACCAATCCTGTAAATTGACTTATTTAAAATTTTGTTTTCCTCGGCCGGGTTATTATTTTAAGGTGTTTAATCGTTTTATATCCGACGGCATTTACTTTCTATGTTCAGTACGTTAAAACTCAACGGGTCTTTACTTATCAAGCTTCACGCCCCACCCCCGACTGTCTACGGTTGTGATTATAATTTATATAAAACATGATAAAAAAGCAATACATTTTTTATAATTTATTAAAAAATTTAAATTATAAGCTATTTACAAATTTGAACCTTATCTGATACAATGATAGCATTACAAAATAGGAGGACAGAAAAATTAGCAGAGATAATAACCAGCCTAACGCCTTATTAAATAATAATATCAGAGCAAGAGAAGTTAGGTTAATAGATGATGAAGGCACAAATCACGGAGTAGTTGCTACATCAAAAGCACTCTTAATGGCAGATGAAAGAGGATTAGATTTAGTTATTGTTTCTCCGAACCAAGAACCTCCGGTCGCAAAAATTTTAGATTACGGTAAATATAAATACGAAATTGAAAAACGGGCTAAAGAGTCTAAGAAAAAACAACACACTGTTGAAATTAAAGAAGTAAAAGTTAGATATAAAATTGATGTTAATGACTATAATGTCAAAATTAACAGTATAAAAAAGTTTATTGCTAAAGGTAATAAGGTTAAAGTAGTTGTAATGCTGAGAGGCAGAGAAATGCAGCACAGCCATTTGGCTTATGACTTAGCTAACAGATTTCTTGCGGACTTAGAAGGAGAAAAAATGACAGTTGAGAAAAAACCTTCAATGGACGGAAGAAATGTTGTTACAATTTTAGCTCCTTAATTAATACTTGCAAGAAAACATGTTTGTTTTAAAATAATAGATGTGGTCCGAGAATGCGGAGGCATGTCGCATAATCGACCCAGATAAGTCAATAAAAAAGGAGAAAAACTATGCCTAAAATGAAAACGCACCGCAGCGGCGCTAAAAGGTATAAAATTACTGCCGGCGGAAAAATTTTAAGAAGACAAGCAGGTAAAGGTCACTTGCTCCAGCACAAAAGTGCTTCAAGAAAAAGAAGACTTTCTTCTATGGTTGAAGTTTCTGCTACACACAGAAACCTCGTGTTAAAAGAACTTCCTTATGCGAAGTGCAGGTAATCGGTTTTAAGAAGAAAGGAACAAAAATATGAGAGTTAAACGTGGTAACGTCTTAAGAAAAAGACATAAGAAAATATTAAAATTAGCTAAAGGCTTTAAAGGCGCAAGAAGCAGAATTTTTAAGGTTGCTAATACTGCCGTAATGAAAAAGTTAAAATATCAATACAGAGACAGACGTCATTTAAAAAGAAATATGCGCCGCCTTTGGATTGTTAGAATCAATGCTGCAGTAAGACAACATGGTTTAAGCTATTCTAAATTTATGAATGCACTTAAAAAATCAAATGTAACTGTAAACAGAAAAATGCTTGCCGATTTGGCTGTTAATGAACCTGATGCTTTTTCAATTATTGTTGAAACTGCAAAAACTGCTAATTAATAAAATCCTAAAATTAAATAAAAAAGAGAACTTTAATATGAAGTTCTCTTTTTTATTAATTAATGTTAAAAAAGTATATACTTTGATATATAAATGTTATATAAAATTGTTTAAAGGGAAATTATATAATATAAGCAAATTACTTACTTATTTTCCTTCACTCCTTTTCTCCATAACAAGACTGTGGTCGCTTTGCGACCTTTTTTTTGCGTTTATTTAAAAGACAAATTTAAATAATCTTTTTTTTATAGGACATATTCTGTCGCCCAAAATAAAACCCAATACTCCGAATAAGTCAGAAAAACTTCATCTGCATTCATATACACAACAATCATTCCAATAAAACTATTGGAATGACAAAATTTAATTTAATACACGTACACTTATATATTTACATTAAATGTCGAGTGCGGTGATTCATCTCTCATTACTTGTCCCAAAGAATATATTTGAGCCTGATATTTTTTTATTTCACGTGCTACTTGACCCGAAAAAACTTTATCATTTTCTTCCAAATAATCCAATACGGGATTAACCGTAATATTTTCAAGTTCTTTCTGGGCAGCTTTTTGCACATCCTCAAGTGTTTTTTTGGGGAGTGCTATATTTAATCCGAAAGGATTTCCGAGTGATATTTGATTGTTTGGCATTATTCCTCTGCTTTTTTCTATGTATATTATTAATCGGCATATTTTTATTAAACTTTAATGTTTTTAGAATAAATGTAAAGAAAAACTAAGAACAAATTTAAAATATTTTTGTTAAAATAAAAAAGTTATGACTTACTGTAACAAATTACAGGCATGCTAGCAAAAAAATTTTTGACATACATTAAGACTATGGAAAAGAAAAAAATGTATGATAGATAGAATAACAACCCCAATAATACCGAAACATAAGGCCGAACAAGCAGCAAATAAAGAACAAAGTTTTAAAGGATTTCCGATTCCGATTTTAAGCGGATTAAGAGCTTTAAATAACAGTCCTGCCATTGGTGCTTGTGCTGTTGATTTATGTTCCATGGTTATACCAAGAACAGCTATCGAAACAAAAAACAGAGGTAAACAATCCGGTATTGAAACCTTTTTTAGAGAAGGTACAAGCTGTTTTATACATGCCTGTGTAGGGTTAATAGGTTTAGGGGCTGCTACTCTTGTTTCAGGTAAATTTAATAAAAATTTTGGGGTAAAAGCTCAAAATATATTTGCCAGTGGTGATACCATAAAAAACATGTCAACAATATGGCAAAATTCCAACGGGCAAAAAAAGCAATTTTTTGAAGGTTTTGTTAAGAGTATTAAAGGTTTAAACGGAACCGAATGGAGAGGTGTTTCAGATTCCGTAAAAGATGAAGTTGTTGAAGGATTGATTTCTTTATCGGATAAAATGAAAGAAGCATCAGGTGCTTCAGGTAAAGCCAAATCAGCTTTAAAGAAAGAGATTAAAGAATTAAAAGGCACAATCCTTTCTAAAATTACACAAGATACAGGTGCAGCTGCTTCATTCAGATTAAAGGCTGCCGGCGAGGGAGTTAAAGAAGTTTCTTCAAGTTTATCCGAATTTGTTGATAACGCCGTATCTTTATCGGGTGCATTTAAAGGTAAAACTGAAAGTGTTTTAAGTTCTTTTGTTCAGAAACTTACAAACAATAAAATTGCTTCAACAGTATTAGGTTTAGGTATATGTGCCGCTTTATGTATGTCAGTCCAGCCAATAAACAGATGGCTAACTAAAAAACGTACGGGACAAGACGGTTTTGTCGGTGTTGAAAATAAAAAAAGCGATAAATCTAAAGGGTTTAAAAAAGCTAAAACTGCTTTAGGTATTATCTTCCCTATTATGGCAATAAGAACCATAGGCAAACCTGCTAATCTCATTTCTAATGTACAATTTAACAGTAAAATTCCGACTATTAACCAATTTAAATTATTATACGGGTTAACAATCGGTTCAAGATTCATGTCTGCTCGTGACAGTAATGAACTTAGAGAAGCAGTAATAAAAGACAGCTTAGGATTTACAAACTGGTTAATCCTCGGCGGTATGGTTTCAAAGCTTACAGCAAGAGCATTAGGCGGTAAAGAACTTATTAATAACCCCGTTGCTCAAGATGGTGCAAAAAAAGGTGTTAAATATGCATTTAATTGGTTAACTAAAGCTTCCGTTAAATCTTTTGATGAAGTTTTATTGCCTAATGCAAAAGAAGTGCTTAAAGACGGAAAATTAATGAAATTTTCCGAAGTATTTAAAAATGCAGCACCTGATGTTAAAAAGAAAATATTTAAGTTAGCCGGAGCTCAAATTGCAGGTTATTTATACTCAGGACTTGTTTTAGGTATAGGTATTGCTAAACTGAATATATTTATTACAAAACAAGTTCAAGCAAGACGTGATGCTAAAGAAAACATGGATAAAAAAATTAAAGAATCTCCTTTGGCTAATTTAGATATGAATTTCTTAAAAAAATTAAGTAATAATTCAAGTTCTGTGTTCAAAGATTTTAATTAATTTGATATAATTCCAAAATGGACATATTTTTAAAAGACGCTTATGAGAAAATTATTCCTGCACAATATAAATCTATAATAGAGCAGGCGGTCTGTTTTGCCAAAAAAAATAACATAAAAATATATCTTATTGGCGGAGTAGTCAGAGATTTATTGTTAAATAATCCATTTAAAGATGTCGATATAACTGTCGAAGCTGATGCAATTGATTATGCTAAAGCTCTTGAAAACTACTCAAATTGTAAAATTGTATCGGTACAAGATAATTTAAAAACCGCAAAAATTGAATTCCCTAACAGTATTCAAATAGATTTTGCATCAACCCGCAAAGAAAAATACAGTTTGCCGGCTAATTTACCTTTAGCTTATGATTTTGGCTGCCCGCTGACTGAAGATGTTAAAAGGCGTGATTTTACCATAAATACTCTTGCCGTTGAATTATCCGGCAATGACAATTACCGTCTTATTGATTATTGCGGAGGATTTCAGGACTTAAAAAACCGTAAAATCAGAATATTACATTCAAAAAGCTTTATTGATGACCCATCACGAATTATAAGAGCTTTAAAGTTTATGCTCAGATTGAATTTTGATATTGAAATTGAAACCTTGAAACTTATGAAAACTTATCTTAATTCATTTAATGATTATATTCCGCTTGAACGGGTTAAAAATGAATTATTTGATTATTTTCAAATTAATAATGATGACTTATATAAATATATAATTGACTATAAGGTATACAAATTATTTTCAAATAAGCCTGTTTTGAAATTTAATACGAAAGCACTTCAACAAATAAATTGCCTTGATAAGAGTTTTATTCTGTTCTCCTTACTTATTTTAAACAGTGACTATGAAAATACAAAATATAATTTAACCTCAAAAGAAAAGAAGATTCTTAATGAAGTAAAATTACTTACGGATTCCCAAATAAACCCAAATAATAACTTTGAAATATATAAAAAATTTGATGGAAAATCTGAAACTGCACTTAATATATACAGTTTAATATGTTCTGATGAAACATTAAAAATATTTGAAGAAAAATTAAAAGATATAAAAGTTATAATTACGGGAGATGATCTTATAAAATTGGGATTTAAACCCTCAAGATATTTTTCCGAAATATTTGATAAGATACTGAAAGAAAAAATAAACGGAAATATAATGAGTAAAGAAGATGAAATAGAATATATAAGAAAAGAGAGCAGATAATTATTCTGCTCTCTTTTAATTTTTCTGATTATTAAACATTAGCGGTTAAAGAAAGTGCTTGTTCTTTAAGCAATTGAGCTTTATCGGTATGTTCCCACGGTACATCAAAGTCGGTTCTGCCGAGATGTCCGTATGCAGCAAGCCGTTGATAGAACTTACCGCCATTTTTCTTAGGTAAATTTCTTAAATCGAATTGGTTAATTATTGCAATCGGTCTTAAATCAAAATTCTTTTGAACCAGCATCATTATTGCGTCATCAGAAATTTTCCCCGTACCGAAAGTTTCAACATAAATTGAAACGGGTTGAGCAACACCGATAGCATAACCGAGTTCTATTTCACATTTATCAGCCAAACCCGCTGCAACAATATTTTTAGCAACATATCTTGCGGCATAAGCGGCACTTCTGTCAACCTTGGTAGGATCTTTTCCCGAGAATGCTCCGCCACCGTGTCTTGAATATCCGCCATAAGTATCAACAATAATTTTTCTGCCGGTTAAACCCGCATCTCCTTGAGGTCCGCCTATTACAAATCTGCCTGATGGGTTTATCAAATATTTTGTTGAACTGTCAGGTTTTAATTCTTCTTTTGCAAATACATAATTGATAACATGTTCAATAATATCTTTTTTGATAATTTCCTGAATTTTTGTATTATCATTTATGCCGTTAATAACATCATCATGTTGAGTTGAAATAACAACCGTATCAATTCTGACAGGTTTATCATTTTCATATTCAACAGTGACCTGAGATTTACCGTCAGGTCTTAAATAAGAAATAATGCCCTGTTTTCTTGCCTGAGCAAGTCTGTATGATAATTTATGAGCAAGGCTGATTGGCAGCGGCATTAATTCGGGAGTTTCATTACAAGCAAACCCGAACATTATACCCTGATCGCCTGCACCTATATTATTTGTTTCATCGCTTGATACAGCCGCATTATTATCTCTTGTTTCAAATGCCTTGTTTACACCGCCTGCAATATCGGTTGATTGTTCATCAATACTTGTCAAAACAGCGCATGTTTTGCTGTCAAACCCGCCTGATGATTTACCTGTATATCCTATATTTTCAATAGTGTTTCTTACTACATGTGCTATATCAACATAGCAATCAGAAGTAATTTCACCGGAAACCAAAACCATACCTGTTGTAACGGAGGTTTCTGCCGCTACTCTTGATTTAGGATCATGTGTTAAAAATTCATCCAATATTGCATCCGAAATTTGATCGCATACTTTATCAGGATGTCCTTCCGTTACGGATTCTGATGTAAATAAATACTTTTTTGAACTCATGCTTCATCTCTTTCTTAATTATTGCTAACTTTTAAATTTTACATTTAAAAAAATACACCGTCAAATAATAAAAAACGAACTTTAACTTATGTTAAAGTCCGTTTTTTAAAATAATAATCGAGTTATTTTGTTTCTCTTATTTTAAGAGTTTTAATCAATTTTCTGTAATCATCAAGGTTTCTGTCTTTGAGGTAAGAAAGAAGTCTTTTTCTTCTGCCAACCATCATTAAAAGACCACGTCTGCCTTGGAAATCTTTTTGATTAGTTTTTAAATGTTCGGTTAACTCAGCAATTTTTTCAGTTAATAAAGCGATTTGGGTTTCAACGCTTCCTGTATCCTGTGCATTTTTGCCGAATTTTTCAACAATTTTAGCTTTGTTTTTTAAGTTTATTGCCATTCTCTTTTCCTTTTTATATTTGTGACTTGGTGGTGGGTAAGTCTTGTGTATTATAATAATAAGAAGAAAATAATATTTCAAGTATCAAAGTAATTTTTCTTAAAAATTATGTATTTTTATCTTTATTATTTTAAATATCGACTCAAATATTATATTAGCATCCATTTTTGATTCACCCTTATAGCGAGGTTTAAATATTATGGGGAATTCTGTTATATTTAAGCCTGATTTATATGCGTAGTATTTCATTTCTATTTGAAAACAGTAACCCCGTGAAATTATTTTGTTTATATTAATTTTTTCCAATGCTTTTTTTGTATAGATATTAAAACCTCCCGTGAGATCATTAATCTTGCATCCTAATACAATTTTGGCATAAAAACTTCCAAGCCTTGAGGTAAATTGTTTTTTTATATCTTTATTATTTCTATCCCAGCCTCCGTCTTTTATGTATCGTGAACCTATAACTACGTCATATTGATTTATTTTTTCAAGCATTTGAGGTAATACTTCAACCGGATGTTGAAAATCACAATCCATTTGAATAAAAGTATCAAAATTGTGTTCTAATCCCCAACTAAATCCTTCTATGTATGCTTTTGCCAGTCCATTCTTATTTTTTTGTTTTATTAAATACAAATTCGGATATACTTTTTGTAGCTCTTCAACATAATTTACGGTATTATCAGGGGAGTTACCATCTACTACCAAAACGGATATGTCTTTTTTCTTAAAAATATCTCCAAAAATTATTTTTATCATTTTTGATATATTTTCCGCTTCATTATATGTTGGCAATACTATTATCGTTTTCATTTAATTCCCCTTTTAAATTTTTAAATTCTATTGACTTAATAGACTGTTCTTTTTTAGGTATATCATCAATATATTCTATTTGAAGTTGTTGTGTATTATAAAATAGATTATAGTATTTATTTTCAGGATGAGAGTATATTGTAATCGGGTTTTGAATGCAGTACCTCGGTGCAGTAATTTGTTGTATTCCTTTATAATATTGGCTTAAAACAATTTTATCACATTCGTATATGGTTTGCCTTATTTGATTTAATTTATATCTTTCTTCATTTATCCGTTGAAAGTTCAGAAGATACCTATTATTATTAATTATTATTCCGATAAAAATAAATAAGATTATATATTTCAAATAATTATTTTTTATTTGCGAGGTAAAAAAACCTAATAATAATGATATTGTAAGAGATATTACCATTACATAATAGTATTGGTAGAACGGTTCTTGAGTCCAAAAGCCCAAAGGTTCAGAAGGAAATGTTTTGCCTCCCAAAATTAATGTAAAATAATAGCAATATACTCCTATTATTGGCAATATGGAAATAATTATAAATTTTATATTCTGTTTAAAAGTTTTTCTTATAAAACAAGCTGTTATTATTAATATATAGATGAGAATAACAAATTTTATCAAAATGAGTTGATATAAAAATATAACTTTAAAAAAGTCTTTAACAAAAGGAATAAAATTATTAATAATCTCATTTAAGGAATGGGAGTGACGCCAAGAAACTTCAATCCAAAATCCGGGGCATAAAACCATTAAGGCAAAGCCACTTATAAATGATATTATAGGATATTTTAGTATTTTCTGTTTAAAAAATTCTTTATATGTGTTTGTGCAAATTATTGCCGATAAAGATATTACAACCATAATTGATGCCGTAACAATTTGACTTGAGTTACCCGCACAAAATCCTAAAACAGAAAATAATATAATATTTTTCATATTGTTTTGTGGAAGTTCTTTATTAATTAAAAAATTCATCAAAAAATATAAAAAGCAAAATCCAAAGACAGTTGCTAATACATATCCGTATTGAAACGAGTATATATATTTATAATTTGGTGCTACGGATATAAAATAATTTGAAAATATAAATATAATCGGAATTATACATAAAGAAGCAATCAATCTGTTTTTACACGTTATAAAAGCAAAAGAAGAAGATATTTTTATTAACAAAATAATTATAAATATATATATAACAGTTCCGACCGAACTTATATAATCTTGTAAATGCCAATTTATAACAGAGGGAATATAATTACCGAATACTCTTGAAATAAAGTTACAAACGTATCTTCCGTTTTCTTCCCGCCATAGGGGATATGACTTTATTGTGGAATTTATATCATCTAAATCAAATATTACATTATTGGACAGTATAAAATATAATAATAGAGCATACAAAAAAAAACAGTTATATCAAAGATTATAGATAATACTTTTGTTTTCTGCACTATTTTTAACTCCCGATTTTATTTGATTTTACTAATAAAAATTGACAAAGTCAAATCAATATAATAATATTTGAGTATGAGAAAAGCAATGGTAATATATCCTCCAACGGGTAAATTTTTTCAAAGAGGGGAAGACAGATGCCAAATTGATGTTGGTTCATCCAGTGCTAATTCGTTGAGAGCTTGTAATGATTTAGGTTATGTATCTGCTATTTTAAAACAATTCGGATTTAATATATTTTTAAAAGATTATCAAGCATTAAAACTAAATTTGCAAGAGCTTTTAAATGATTTCCAATGTCAAAATCCTGATATATTGTTTATCAGCACTACGAATGGAAGTATTTTTGATGATTTAAAAGTAATTTCCGAAATAAAAAAAATAAAAAAAGATGTATCGATTATTTTAAAAGGTGCAATATTCTTTAACCCAGATAAAGAGTTATTTAAAAGTATTGATTTAACGGATGTTGATTATTTAATCGGAGGTGAGGTTGAATTTATAATCGGAGATTTAGTAAAAGCTATTTATGATGATAAAAACTTATTAAAAAATATTGAAGGAATATCATATAAAGAAAATGACAAATGGGTAACAAATAATTTATATCATTTTCATGAAGATATTGATTCTCTTCCGTTTCCGGACAGAAGTTTGATGCCTAATGAACTTTACATAAATCCCATGACCAATAAGCCTATGGCACTAATCACAACAGATAAAGGCTGTTGTTTCAATTGCAGATATTGTTTATCTCCAATTTTATCGGGGAAAAAAGTCAGAAATCGTTCTGTTGTGAGCATATTTAACGAAATAAAAGATTGTGTTAACAACTATAATATAACAAATTTTTTTTTAAAGTCCGACACTTTTACAGTTAATAAACAAAATGTTATAGAATTATGTAATTTACTAATAGAATCAAAATTAAATGAAAAAATTACTTGGGTGGCTACATCAAGAGTAGATACAATTGATGAAGAAATGCTTTCTATAATGAAAAAATCAGGATTAAAACTGATGTCTGTCGGATTTGAATCAGGCTCTCAAGAATCATTGGATAAAATGGGAAAAAATACCTCAATTGAAAAAAATCTTACAGCTTCAAAACTTTGTAAAAAGTATGATATAGAAATATTAGGGCATTTTCTTATAGGCTTCCCTTGGGAAGATAAATCGCATCTTGAAGCAACAAAAAAACATATTTTTGATGTTGATGCAGATTATATTGAAATATCGATTGTCATACCGTATATGAAAACTCCGATTTATGAAGAATTTGTTGTTGATAAAGTACAAATTTCCGATATACTCGGATTTGACTCCTATAATCATATATTTGAAAAATACACAAAGTTATCTCCGAAATATATGCAAGATTTTAGAAAGCATGTACTTTTAAAATACTATACGCGTCCAAAATACATAATTAAAAAACTTTCGGAGATAAAAAACATACCCGTACTGAAAAATTATATCCATTACGGGTTAAGACTATTAAAAAATACTCTTTCTTAGCTGTTAAATACCTTAAAAAATTCTTTTAAAAACTCATAGCCTTTAAGATAAGTTTTATAATTAATTTGTTCATTACTTGAGTGCATATTAAATACGTCAGCCATTCCGATAAGTACCGGTTTTAATGTCTTACCGTATTTATTTTTATTATTTGCATAGATATGTGTTTCGGCGCCTGCGTGGAATGATGAAATATCAAGCGGAAGATTCAGATTTTCACCAGCTTTTTTTGCTGTATTTATAAGTGTTTCGTCATCGCTTTTTTCAAAAGGCGGTAAATGTTCCGATGTTTCAACTTCAGCCAGTGCCAATCCCGCATATTTGTTATTAAATTTATTAATTATTTCTTTTATTTCATTTATTAAATTATTTTCAAACTCTCTGCTTGAACTTCTTATTGAGTATGCTGCACCTGCTTTGGTATTGATAACATTTGTAACAGCTTTTTCTAAAACAGTTTCCAGATATTTATTACTTGTAATTGCTGAATTTTTAATATTATCTATTGCGGTTTCAATTCCTCCGCCAATAATAACGCCAAGATTAACAGACGTAACCACTCCGTAAGCATCTTTTTTATAGACCCCTTGAGGGATTTCACTTACAAGCTCCGCAACAAGTTTTGCGGCATTTAATCTTGTTTTATCATCAATATCAATACCGGAATGGCCGCCTTTTAGACCTTTTACATTGACAACAAGTTTAGTATAGCTTGCACCGGCTATTTGCACTTGACCTAATTTATCGGCATCAAGAACAAGAATATGTTCCGCTTCTATTTCATTCATTTTAACATTATGAATACCTGTCATATTTTGTTCTTCATCTCTAGTAAAGATAATCTCAAGCCCGCCATGTTTAAAGTCATTATTATGAGCCAGTTCTATTGCCAATAAAATTGCAGCTGCTACACCTGCTTTATCGTCAGCTCCAAGTGTTCTGGTTTTATCGGTTTCAATAATATCTCCGTTCAATCTTATATTAACGGGACTGTTATCACCCACTACATCCATATGTGAACTTAATAACAGCGGTTTTTTATTGGAATCGGTAGCTTTAACTTTTGCCATTATATTTCCGTAATCGTCTTTTTTGGCTTCTATATTATTTTCTTTAAAAATTTCCAGAATTTTTGTTATAACTTTATCTTCTTTTAATGATGGTGAGGGGATTTGCACCAAAGTGCAAAATAAATCCAATAATTTATAATTTTTTCTTAAAGTATCCATTTTAAACTCCTTTTTAATTAATTATAGATTATTTTCAGATAATAGTATATAATATATATATGTGATAAATGTGTAGGGGAACTATATGGCAAAAGTACTGTTATCAATACCTGATAAGTTTTTAACCCAAATTGATGAAGTAGCGGAAAACGAACAAAGAACAAGAAGCGAATTAATTCGTGAAGCGTTAAGAAATTACATCAGAAGAAATAACATGTTCGACATGAAAAAATCTGCATCCGATGCTGAAATTTTAGATAAATTATTAGACTGATAATTACAAAAAATATTCAAATTATAAGGGGTGCGAGGTATGTACACCCTTGCGGTTGAATTTTTAAATTTACGTAATAAAATAAAAAATAACAAACTTTAAAGCGTGATAAATAAAATAAAGAGGATTTACATGGCTCGAAAAGTATTGATTATTATTGCGGCAGTATGTTTTATGATGGCAAATAATTCATTAGAAGCGAGTGCAGATAACGTACCAACCATAGCCGTAAAGAAACTGATAGTAAAGCACTCAAAAGAGATTGGTGTTGACCCTGCAATAGCATTAAGTATAGCTAAAGCGGAATCAGGATTTTGCCAAAATAAGAAAAGCCGATACGGAGCAATCGGAGTATTTCAATTAATGCCTAATACCGCAAAAAAAATGGGATATAATCCATACAGTATCCACGATAACATTAGAGCAGGCATTACATATTATAAAAGAATGTATAAAATGTTCGGCTCAATGGAGCTGGCTTTAGCGGCATATAATGCAGGCCCGGGAAATGTAAAAAAATACAACGGTATCCCGCCTTTTAAAGAAACACAAAAATTTATTTCATCAATAAAAACCAGTTATAATCACTTTAAGAAGAGTCCCGAATCTTCAATAGAGACATATAATGAAATAAAAGACATAAATTATATAGTACAAGCTGAAGAAAAAGCAGCCGAAATAGCGGCAAAGGATTTCAGAATGCAGCAAGATGCTATTTTGGAACAATTTTTGGCATTGCAAGGAATTTAAGAAAGTAAGAGAATGTTTCAAGAGATAAAAACGCACGAAATAACCACCGACGTAGTAATATTCACAATTAAAGATAATAAATTACAGGTATTATTGGTAAAACGTGCAAATGAACCTTTTAAAGGCAGATGGGCTATACCCGGAGGCTTTATAAGATTATCGGAAAATTTGGACGCAGCTGCTTTAAGAATATTAAAAGAAAAAACAAACGTAGATAATATATATTTGGAACAGCTTTATACTTTCGGCGACCCGCTTCGTTATCCGGGGTCAAGGGTTATAACCTGTGCATATTTCGCTTTAATAAGAAGTGATGATATTAAATTATCATTTGATAATACCCAAGGAATAACGGAAGTACAATGGCATGAAGTATATAATCTGCCCACATTAGCCTATGACCATAAAGAGATTATAGAATATTCAATAAAAAGAATGCGTGAACGTTTGGAATTTTGTCCGATAGCATTTCAGCTGCTTCCCGAAAAATTTACTCTTACAGAACTTCAAAAATCATACGAACTTATATTGGATATGAAACTGGATAAAAGAAACTTCAGAAAAAAAGTTCTGACCGGTGCCGTATTAAAAGAATTAAACGAATACACCAAAATGGGCTCTAAACGTCCCGCAAGATTATATTCTTTTGATAATATAACTTTAAATTCAAAACGGGGACATTTTTTCTCATAGAATGAGTGTAAAAAACGAATTTGTAAAACTTTATTTATATTTTAAGATTTTACATAAAATTTGTGATAAATTTGTCATGTAGATAAGAGGTTTAACTGTAAAGTTACTCCCCAAAACAGTTTAATGATTTAGAGTCAAGGAGATTTATAAGATGCCGGATTACTTGAGCAAAGAGGAAATTCGTAAGTGGAGGAGCTCATTAGAACGCATAACATTAGAGGAATATGCGGCAAGGTTAGGAAAAGTTATTCAAGAAGAAAAACACGATGACAGTTTAGTAGACAGTGTAATGTTAAGGTCATTAAATTCTATGTCAACGGAAAATTATGAACCTAAGACTGAAAAAATTCAAACACTTGCTATTAAATCTTTCAATAAAGAAAGAGAAATACAAAAAGAGATAAAAGAAGCAAAAGAAACACAAGTTAAACAACCAACCAAAAAGCAAGAAGCACCTAAAGCTTCTGCCGGCTCAAAAAATATAAAGAAAAAAGAACAAATAAAAGTTCAACCAAAAGAAGAAAAAGCTATACCATCTGTTGCAGAAGACAGCAATATATCTTTTAATAAGGCTTTAACAACACGTGAACAAATAGTTTTTGATTACTTTTTGGCAAATAAAAATAATATAGTATATGCAAAAGATTTGGCAAATATATTAGAATTGCCAAGAGATTATGTATATAAATATATAAAGAATCTGAGAAGCAAATTAAAGGAAGATATACTTCAAAATGCCGATAATGGCGGCTATTTATTAAAAGTATAAAAATATAAATGAAACAAAGTGCACTAAAAGTGGCATTTCCGCACATGGGGAATGTATATATATCATGGGCAGCCGCTTTAAGGAAACTGGGGTTAGCCCCAATAATACCACCCAAAACAAATAAAAGGACATTGGAGTTAGCGACTCAATATAGTCCTGATTCAATATGTCTGCCATATAAGCTTGTCTTAGGGAATTTTTTACAGGCAATAGAAAACGGTGCCGACTATGTCGCAATGATAACATCTCCCGGGATATGCAGGCTTGGAGAATACGGTCAAAGTATTCGAAACGTGCTTAAGGATATGGGATGCGGCGAAAAATACACCGAGCTTCAGCTATATGACGGGTTTAAGGGCATGTATAAGTTTTTAGTGGAAATTTCAGGTGTTAAAAATCCGATAATATTGGCTAAAGCTATAAATATTGCCGTAAGAACAGTATTCGTAACCGACAGACTGGAAAATTTATTTTCGTACTATCGGGCAAGAGAAATAAAAGCAGGCACTGCCGAAAAAAACTACAATAAGGCCTTAGGTTTGATAATGGAAGTAAATTCCACAAAGGAATTAAAAAAAGCGGAAAAAGAAGCCGTAAACCTTATAAAAAGCACCCCGATTGATGCATCAAGGGAAGTTGTAAATGTAGATATTACAGGAGAAATTTTTCTTGTTCAAGATCCGTTTTCTAATCAATATATAGAACGGGAGCTTGGAAAAATGGGAGTACAAACAAGAAGAAGCTTAACAGTATCAGGATTTTTAAAAGATGCCATAATTCCAAAATGGTTCAAAAAAGGCGAAACTCATCTGGAGCGTGCTTTTAGAATGGCAAAACCGTACTTAATGCGTGATATCGGCGGTGATGCATTAGAATCCGTAAGTGACGTAGCTTATGCTAATGAACGAGGGGTAGACGGCATAATTCATATAAGTCCTTTTACCTGTATGCCTGAGATAATGTCGCAAAATATATTCCCATCTATGCGGGAAAAATGTGATATTCCGATTTTAACACTCATAATGGATGAACAATCAGGCAGGGCAGGTTACATTACAAGACTTGAAGCTTTTGTTGATTTAATAAAACGCAAAAAGTTTATAAAAAATAAAAAAATTAATTTTCAAAAGATTTAATTATTCATATCAACTAATATGCGTCAGACTTATTACCGCCATTCAAGCGTATATAGTTCAGATGCAGACTCAGTCATCTTATCTCCGCCCAAATTATTTTAATTTTAAATAAAAATATTAAGAATTGTAAAGCACAAAAACGTAGATAACTAAAGGGTTTTGAATTATTTATATATAATTTGTGTTTTGATATAGCAATTATTCAAAAGTTATATACTTTATATATATGTAAATGATAAACACAGGATATTAAGAGAGAAAAATAAAGATATATTCATACTTACCTTACTTACTACCTTTACTAACACACGAGGAAATTGAAAAAGATTTCGGAGGAACAATTCTTGTTCCTTTTTTTTTGTGCTATGCTAATAGATAAGAAAATTAAAAGGAGGAACATTAGCATGGAAACATTCGGAATCGAAAAGTGGGGAATAATAAACCCCAAAGCCGTTTACAGAAACCTTACTCCTGCCGAATTAACGGAAAAAGCACTTGAAAGAGGCGAAGGTAAATTAAGTAACACAGGCGCATTAGTAGTAACAACAGGTAAATATACGGGACGTTCTCCTAAAGATAAATTTATCGTTGATACAGATACCATACATAACGAAATAGCATGGGGAAAAGTTAACCGTCCTATTACGAGAGAAAGATTTAACTCAATAAAAGGCAAAATCGCAGCATACTTGGAAAACAGAGATGTATTTATATTTGACGGATTTGCAGGCGCAGACAAAAAATATACAAAAAAATTCAGAGTAATAAATGAACTTGCAAGCCAAAACTTATTTATACACCAATTATTAATAAGACCTACTGTTGAAGAACTTGCAAGCTACGGAAAAGCTGACTACACAATACTTTGCGCACCGGGCTATAAATGCGACCCCGAAGTTGACGGAGTAAATTCTGAAGCTTGTATAGCTATTGACTATGAAGCTCATACAATAATAATTTGCGGTTCTCAATATTCAGGCGAAATCAAAAAATCAGTATTCGCAACAATGAACTATGTAATGACAAAAGAAAACGTACTACCGATGCATTGCAGTGCGAATATGGACCCTGTAACAGGCGAAACGGCAGTATTCTTTGGTTTGTCAGGAACAGGTAAGACCACATTATCAGCTGACCCTGCAAGAAAATTAATCGGCGACGATGAACACGGCTGGTCACCTGACGGCGTATTCAATTTTGAGGGCGGATGCTACGCAAAATGTATTAACTTATCTGCCGAACACGAACCCGATATATACAACGCAATCAAATTCGGTTCTTTAGTTGAAAATGTAATTATGGATGACAAAACAAGAGAATTTGATTTCAACGACGGAAGCTTAACCGAAAATACACGTGTAGGTTATCCTATTGATTATATTAACAACGCTCAAGTACCGTCTAAAGGCGGAATACCTAAAGTTGTTGTATTCTTAACAGCTGATGCATTCGGTGTATTGCCTCCTATTTCAAGATTAAATAAGAATGCAGCTATGTATCACTTTGTAACAGGCTTTACATCAAAATTAGCAGGAACGGAACGCGGTGTAACAGAACCACAACCGACATTCTCAACATTGTTCGGCGAACCGTTTATGCCGATGGATGCTTCAGTTTATGCTAAAATGTTAGGCGACAAACTTGATAAATACGGCACACAAGTATACTTAGTAAATACAGGCTGGGCAGGCGGAAGTGCAGCATCTGGTGCTAAACGTATGAAATTAAGCTACACAAGAGCTATGGTAACGGCAGCATTAAACGGTTCATTTGATAACGTTGAATTCAAACATCATGATGTATTTAACGTTGATTATCCGTCAAGCTGTCCTAATGTACCTGATGAAATGCTTGACGCTCGCGGTATGTGGGCTGATAAAAACGCTTACGATGAAGCAGCTAATAAATTAGCTCAAATGTTTGAAGATAACTTCAAGGCTAAATATCCTAATATGCCTACTGAAATCGTAAACGCAGGTCCAAAACCAAAATGCAGAGTATAATCTGATTTGTTTTTTAAAATAAACGAGGGTAAAACTAATGTTTTACCCTCGTTTTTATTGCAATAATATCAGTCGGTTATTAATTTGTATCTGCTTGAATTTTTCGGAGAAAAATGATATAATATCCGTATAATATTCGGAGATAAAATGAAATATATTTACCAAAATAAAGACTGGCACTCTTTTAAATGGGACGGAGATAAAATCCAAAAATTATTGCTGGAAATAAAAAAAGCCCAAGGATTTTTGTTGGGGAAAATGGATGTACTTGGATTTGATATTAAAAATAATGCTTCCTTGCAGGTATTAAGCGAAAATATTGTTAAATCATCAGAAATTGAGGGGCAATTTTTAGATAAAAATCTTGTCCGCTCGTCTGTTGCAAATCATTTGGGAATTAATATCGGATTAAATACAGTCGTTTCAAAAGATATTGACGGTATTGTTCAGATGATGCTCGATGCTACAAAAAATTATACAAAAATAATGACTAAAGAAAGAATATTCGGCTGGCATGCAGCACTTTTTCCGACAGGTTACAGCGGAATGCACAAAATTACCGTCGGCGGATACAGGGATGAGAAACTTGGTTCAATGCAAGTTGTATCGGGATATTTAGGCAAAGAAAAAGTTCATTATGCAGCACCTGCGGCAGAAGTGCTTGAAAGTGAAATGAAACACCTGATAAACTACATAAATACTGAAAAAGAAACTGATTATTTAATTCAGGCGGCAATAGTGCATTTATGGTTTGTTATTCTTCATCCGTTTGACGACGGAAACGGAAGAATTGCAAGAGCTTTAACAGATATGCTTTTGGCAAGAAGTGATGAGTCTGAATTAAGATTTTATTCAATGTCAGCGCAAATTCAAAAAAACAGAAAAAGTTATTATGAAATTTTGGAAAAAACTCAAAAAGGTACAATGGATATAACCGATTGGCTGATTTGGTTTTTTGAGAATCTTTTATCTGCAATAAAATCGAGTGAAGAAATAACAAATAACATATTACAAAAAGCTGAATTTTGGCAAAAAAACAGCAATACTGTTTTTAACGAACGTCAGCTTAAAGTTCTTAACCGTTTTTTGGACAATTTTGAAGGTAATCTTACCACAACAAAATGGGCAAAGATGTGTAATTGTTCTCAAGATACGGCTAACTTGGATATTAATGATTTAATATCAAAAAAAATACTTAAAAAACAGGGCAAGGGACGCTCTACCCACTATGTTTTAAATAATAAATAAACAAAAGGGAAATTATTTGAAGAATGGCAAACTGTAATTATGCAATTTTTAAATTAAAACCTAATGTTTTTAATATTTTAGCCAAGGTGTCAACTCTGGGCACTCTTTCGCCGTTAAATATCTGATATAACATAGCTCTGTCAATTCCTGCCTTTTCACAAAAGCCTGATATACTATCTCTTGATTTAATAATTAATTCCAAGGAACGAAAAAATGCATTAAAATCGCCGTCATTAATGTATTCTGCGAGGCTTTCATTCATATATTCTTTTTGGAATTCTATATCTTTTAATTGTTCTATAATAAATTCATTAAGTTCAGTCATTTTGGTTGTCTTTTATATTTATTTTATACGTATTGTAGTGTTTTCGCTACACAATGTCAAGAGTATTAATTTAAGAATTTTCATCAACAGGGAATATAGAACTTTTTGAAATCACAATTTGTGAGATTAAAGTAAGGGGCTATATTTTTTCTTTTAATTCTTTTTGAGCTTTAATGAAAATCTTTGTACCACATATAACCAAAACAACTGCAATTATACATAAACAAATATCAAAAATACTAATTATAACTCCTTTAAATTTTGTTTATAAAAAATTTTAACATATATTATATTACTATAAATTAGTAATTAAAATATTTTAATTACGCCAGCTCGGAACTTCGAATAATGAAAATCTGAATTTCAGCATAGGCTCGCGAACTCGCTTCGTTCAAACAGCGCTCGCCTTTGATGTTTCTTCAATTCGATTTTCAATTATTCTTCGTTATAGCTTGCTTTAATTAAAATATTTTTTATTATTATTCGGTTATGCTCAGCTAAACTACGGATTTTCTAAAAAATCTTTTGGGAGTTCATTATCTAATAATTTTCCAAATTCTTCAAAACTCAAGCCTAAACCTTTAATTATTTTTGATATATTGTAAAATGATGCTTTTGTTTTAGCATTGATTATGTCATCATATGTTGTCATCGGTATTTCATTTTCATAACAAAGTTCGGTATATTTAATACCTTTTTCATTTTTTACTGTATTTATTACCTTTGAAATTGCTAAATATAATTTTTTTGTATCATCTTGCATTTTAATAATTATACTTTATATTAAATGTAAAAAATTCATATGGTTGTACTTTAAAATATTCTATTATTTGAGCTAAAACCTTAAAGCTGATTTTTCTTTCACATCTTTCAACATGTCCTATATATTTATAATTTAAGCCTAAAATTTCAGAAAGTTTCTCTTGAGTTAATTTCTGTTTTTTCCTGTATTCTCGAATTTTCAGCCCTATATTTTTATAAAAATATTCTTCAAATGTTGACATATTATTCATCAATAAACT
>CANQLG010000005.1 GCA_947624645.1 Candidatus Gastranaerophilales bacterium | reverse complement strand
CTTCGCATACTTTCCCGTACGGCTCGTATTTCATATACTCGCCTACGGTCTTAGCAAAGTCCCGCCTACGACAGTTTCTTTTCTAAAGAATAATTTCATCTTGGGACTTTCACCGTATTGTTTGCTCAAAAATATTCGCAAACAATAGGGTTCAGCTTCGCATACTTTCCCGTACGGCTCGTATTTCATATACTCGCCTACGGTCTTAGCAAAGTCCCGCCTACGACAGTTTTTTTTTCTTAAGAAAAAAAACCAAAAAGACTTTCACTGTATTTTTTGCGCAAAATCTAAATATTTTTTTGTAAGAGCAACATTATGAACCCTATGTATGTTTACCCCTTTTGCCATTGCGGAATATAAAGCAGTTATTGTATCTTTTTCTTCATTATTCATCTCAAGCTCTTTATTTATAAAAGATTTTCTTGAAATTCCAAGCATCATAGGAACTCCTAACGATGAAAATTCATTATGACGTTTTAATAGTGTATAACAGCTTTCAGGAGATTTTCCAAATCCTATTCCGACATCAGCAATAATACTTTCTCTTTGTATGCCCGAATCAAGCATTTTATTTATTTTTTCATTTAAAGAAATATAAACTTGTTCAACAATATCATCCGAAGTAAAATCTACACTATGAGCCGGCACCGTATCCGAATGCATAACAATACATGGAATATTGTTATGACAAACAAAATTAAACAAATCTTTGTCATATTCAAAACCCGAAACATCATTTATTATATTTGCACCTGCTTCAATAGCCGTTTTAGCGGTTTTATAATTTCTTGTATCAACACTTATAATATTATCAAAACCATTCGCACGTAATTGTTTTATAACAGGAATAACTCTGTTTATCTCTTCATCTATATCTACCTGAGCAGAATTCGGATTAGTACTTTCACCACCGATATCAATTATATCCGCACCATCTTGAATTAATTTTTCCGCTTGTGATACAGCTAAATCTAAAGTGTTATAGCATCCCCCATCAGAAAATGAATCAGGGGTAACATTTAATATCCCTGCAATATATGTCCTTGACCAATCAAGAACATGATTTTTTATATATAACTTATCAAGATTATTATTTATAATCCTATCTAATTCAAACGCAAGGTTTTTTAAATTAAAAGGTTGTAATTTAAGATTTTCAATTAGTTTTAATACTTGGGCTTTAGATGCAAAAATAACTGCATTTGTATATTCACATCTACACATAACTGTCCCTCTGTGTACTGCACAATCAAATCCTAAAGATAGGCAAGATTGTTTTAATATGTTAGCTTCATACGGTTTTAAGTTAAAAATTTTATATGCATTTCCCTTATACTTATTTTTTGCCGTTTCTATATACGCCCTGTCAAATCCGACTGAAACAAGCTCTTTATATGTATCACTATCTGCATATTTTATAATTATTTCATCCATAAAATAATTATAAAAAAAACGAACTATTTTTTAAAGTAGTTCGTTTTTTTATTAAATAATATATATATACCTATGAAAATATTTGAGCCAATTCAATAGCTAATTTTGTAATAGTAGATGTATCATCAACTAATTTATTCATCTTTTTGTCGGCTGCTTTATAAGCACTTTGAGATTTTTGAGCAATATCTTTTACACCATCTTCGTTATTATCACGAGAACAAATAACGGGAACCAAAGCTGCCATTGCAGCTACACCAGCCAAGACCGGTAATTTAACATTTTTACCGACTGTTTTAATAGCCGATGCTATTTTATCAGAGCCTGCGGCGATAAGAGTTCTAGCCTTGTTTGAAGCCCCACCTTTAAGAGAATTGCTGACATTATTAAGAACTTTAACTGTTGATTTTCCTGTATTCTTTATAAATTTACTAACATTACCTTTTGTTATTTTATCAACTAATGCAAAAGTAGCAGCACCTTTTATAAATGTTTGTAATCCTGCAAACCCAACAGCTGCAACAGTTTGAAGAGGTGTTTTTATATCATTTGATTCAACAAAAGTATCATTCATTTGTTTTGCTGATTCTAATGCATTTCTGTAATTTTCTTCAGTTGCCATACCAAAAGCAACTTGAGGTTTTATAGGTGTACAATTAATTGAAGAAACGTTCATGTTTTTTTACCTTCCTTACTAATTAAATTCTACTATATTTAAATCGGTAAAGTTTCATTTTTGCGTAAATAATAATAATTGTTACAAAAAATTTACAAAAAAAATAATTAAAATAAAATTAACTAACAGTTTAAAAAATATATTTATATGTTAAAATTCTTATAAATACAAGATTAGCGGAGATTAGGGAGAATGATAGATTTATTGTTAAAATTATTGGGTGACCCAAATAACAATAAAATAAAAAAAATGATGCCGGTTGTGGAGCATATTAATGCACTTGAGCCATCTTTTACTGAACTTACGGATGAACAATTACGCAATAAAACTGAAGAATTTAAAAAGATTTTAGCAGAAAGACCAACATCAAATGATATAAAAAAAGATAGAGAACTTGAAAAACAAGCACTTGATGCTATTTTACCAGAAGCATTTGCAACTGTCAGAGAAGCCGGTAAAAGAGTACTTAATATGCGGCATTTTGATGTTCAACTCTTAGGCGGAATTTTTTTGCATGAAGGTCAAATTGCAGAAATGCGAACAGGCGAGGGTAAAACTCTTGTTGCGACACTTCCAGCATATTTAAATGCTTTAACAGGGAAAGGTGTACACATCGTTACCGTTAATGATTATCTTGCACAAAGAGACTCCGAATGGATGGGCAAAATATTTAAATTTCTTGGACTGTCTGTTGGTGTAATACTTTCAGGTATGAATGACTATGACAGCTTTAATATTAAAAAACAAGCTTATGAGTGCGATATAACTTACGGAACTAACAATGAATTCGGGTTTGATTATCTGCGTGATAATATGGCGACATCCGTTGAACAGAGAGTCCAAAGACCATATAATTATGCCATAATTGATGAAGTTGACAGTATATTAATTGACGAAGCAAGAACCCCCTTAATAATTAGCGGAAGATTGGATAAATCTGCTGAATTATACAGAACCATGGCTGCTGTTGCTCCGCAATTGCAAAAAACTAAACACTATGAAGTTGATGAAAAAAATAAAAATGTTATTCTTACTGAAGATGGCATTGATAAAGCTCAAGAAATTCTTGAAATTAAAGACTTATTTGACATAAATAACCAATATGCACACCATCTTTTACAAGCATTAAAAGCAAAAGAATTATTTCATTTAAATACCGATTACGTTATTAAAAATGGTGAAGTAATTATAGTTGATGAATTTACTGGACGTTTAATGGAAGGCAGACGCTGGTCAGACGGACTTCATCAAGCTGTTGAGGCTAAAGAGGGAGTTGAAATTCAAGATGAGACTCAGACTTTGGCAAGTATAACTTTCCAAAATTTATTCAGATTATATCCGAAACTTGCAGGCATGACCGGTACTGCTATGACAGAAGAAGCTGAGTTCGGTAAAATATATAACCTGGAAGTTACAAGAATTCCTACTAATAAAACGGATATAAGAATTGATTTGCCCGATATTATTTATAAAACCGAAAGAATAAAATATAATGCCGTTGCGGATGAAATAATAAAAATGCATAAACAGGGCAGACCCGTATTAGTCGGTACAATCAGTATAGAAAAATCCGAGCTTGTATCAGATATTTTAAAGAAGCGGGGAATAAAACACAATATTTTAAACGCAAAACATCATGAAAAAGAAGCATACATAATAGCTCAGGCAGGCAGATACGGTGCGGTTACAATTGCTACAAATATGGCCGGCAGAGGTACCGATATTCTTTTAGGCGGTAATCCCGAGTATTTAGCTAAGCAAGAACTTGATTCAAAAGGTATTTCACCTGATAATCCGAATTATGAAAAATTAAAAAACGACGTCCTTGAAAAAGTTCGGGCAATAACACAAGATGAACATAACAAAGTTGTTGAAGCGGGCGGTTTACATGTAATCGGGACGGAACGCCATGAATCAAGACGTATAGATAACCAATTAAGAGGCCGTGCGGCAAGACAGGGCGACCCCGGTTCAACAAGATTTTTTCTGTCTCTCGAAGACAGCTTAATGCGAATATTTGGCGGTCAGCAAATTATGGCGCTTATGAATTCTTTTAATATTGAAGAAGATATGGCAATAGAAAATAAACTCATAACAAGACAAATTGAAAGTAACCAAAAAAAGGTTGAAACATTCCACTTTGATGCAAGGAAAAGTGTACTTGAATATGATGATGTTATGAACTTACAGCGTGAGAAATTCTATTCACAAAGAAATAAAGTTCTTGAAGGTACAGACTTAAGAGAAGATATTACTTATATGATTGAAAGAGAAGTAGACAGGCTCCTCAAAACTTATATTGCACCGGGGATGAACCCCGATGAATATATTTATGATGATTTAGTTTCACTGGTTAAAGAAATTCACTCTGAAATACCTCAGCTTTCTTATATAGAAGTTAAAGATATTCAAGGATTAAAGTACGAAAATGTATATTCTAAAATAAGAGATTTTGCTCTTAAGGCTTATAGTGAACACGAACAAAAAACCGTTGATTTTTATAATAATATTGCGGAACAATATAATCTTAAACATGAAAAAGAATCTGCTTTCAGTTCAAATAACGTAATGAGGGGATTGGAAAAAGATATTCTGTTGAGGGTTGTTGATAACAGGTGGATTGACCATCTTCACAACATTGATATGTTAAGAGACGGTATCGGTTTAAGAGCATACGGTCAAAAAAATCCGTTACTTGAATATAAGAAAGAAGCCTATGATTTATTTAATAATATGATGTATGATATTCAGTCGGAAACCGTAAAACACTTATTCAGAACAAAATTCGGAATACAAATAGTTTCTCCCGATTACTTGAATGTTCCCGAGCAAACAATAGTTATGGATGAAAATAAAGAGAAATAATATGGTATTTTTATACAATTTAATTTTAATATTTTTATCAATTTGTCTGTTACCCGTTATATTAATCGGCTTTGTTATTCAACCTAAGTTCAGAGCAGGTTTTTGGCAAAAATTGGGATTTTATTCATTCAAAAAAAGCAATAAGCCTGTAACCGTATTTCATGCAGTATCGGTTGGTGAAACAAATGCAATAAAAGAGTTGGTCAAGCAATACAAATTTTCACATCCCGATGAAACTGTTATTGTAACAACAACGACAAAAACAGGACAAGAAATTGCACAACAAGCATTTAAAGATGTTGCCGATTTGGTAACATATTATCCTTATGATTTCTTTTTCAGCGTATTAGCATTTTTTAACACCTTTAAACCTCAAAAAATAATAATTGCCGAAACTGAAATATGGCCTTGTTTTGTAACTATTGCAAAAATTTTAAAAATAAAGGTTTTTACGATAAACGGAAGAATATCACCGCACTCTTTTGATGGTTACAAAAAAATAAAATTCTTTTTAGCACCGGTATTAAACCGCTACGAAAAAATTTTTATGCAAACAAAAGACGATGCACAAAGAATAATTGAAATTGGTGCAAACAAAGATAAAATAGACGTTATGGGTAATTTAAAGTTTGATATCACTTCAAATATTTCATTATCTGTTACGGATAAATTCAAATCAGAACTAAAAACCGATGATTTCAGGGTTTTTATAGCAGCCAGTACACATAAAGGTGAAGATGAAATAGTTTTAAATGCATTTAATGTTTTAAAACAAGAGCAGCCTGATGCAAAATTGCTGATAGCACCAAGGCATCCGCAGCGTTATAAAGAAGTATCGGAATTATTAAATAATTGCGGATATTTATGGGGCAGCCGCAGTGAAAATGCAAATTTTAAAGATAATGAAATTATTTTGCTTGATACTATGGGTGAATTGGCAAAATTATTTTCAATTTGCCATATTGCATTTATCGGCGGAAGCTTTTCCTCAACGGGTGGTCACAACCCTTTAGAAGCAAATATTTGGGGAAAACCCGTTATATCAGGACCTTGTGTATTTAATTTTAAAGATGTATATAAAATTGTTACCGAAAATAATTGCGCAGTTATTGTAAACAATGAAGATGAATTAAAATCCGAATTACTTTCTTTTTATTTAAATAAAGACAAATACCATAAATTTTGCCGATGCGCTAAAAATGTATTTGATGAAAATCGCGGTGCAATTAAGTATGTATTGGACAGAATTTAATCTGTTCTTTCAAAAAATGCTATTGAATATGGAGCTAGCGATATATAAGTATATTGGTCAAATATTTGATTTGAATTTGTATAGCAGCCATCGCCTGCATAAATTTTACTGTTTGAATTTAAAATTTCTTTCCAATTACCTTTCGGGAACATAATTCCGTAATTTTTATCAAAAATTGAACTTGAAAAATTTGAAACAGAAAAAATTTCGTTATAAATTTTTCTTGAGTATATTGCATGAACCTGATTTTGTTCATCAACAACAGTTTTTTCAATATGCCCTGAAGTCAGGGCAGAATTTTTTATACACAGCTGATTCAAATCCGAAACAAAAGTTTCAACACCTAAATTTATATATTTATATTTATTATCAACAATAACGGAATCAAGTTTTGAATCCAAAAATGCCGAAATCCCCGGTTCATAGCCTTTATCCCGCAGATAATATTCGGGGCCTGAAGAAAATTTTCTAAAAAATTTAAAATAAGCAAGATTAGCAGATTCATCACCCTGAAAAATCATTTTGGGTCCCGGGATTGAAAATATTTTGCCTATGGCAAGCTTGTGCATTTCGACGGCTTCCAAATATAATTTTAAAATTTCCTCAACACTAAAATCACATGTCAAAGAATTTTGCTTATAGAAATTCTTGCGTTCAACATCATCCATCAACTCAAGTTGACCCGATACAAGTTTTGTTAAAATATTATGAGCAGCATGAGCCGCAAGTTTACATTTCTGCGACCTGATACAATCGCATACTTTGTCATCAAGATTTAATTTATAAGCAAGAATTTTTGAAATAAGTCTGGTTCCGTCAATATTCCCGATTTCATCATGGCTCATGGGATATTTAACCCTAGTTTGGGCAGCTCTTAAAGAGTAATCAAAATTACAAATATTTTTTTCACGGCAATCCCAAGTGCCTAAAAGCATAGAAGCTATTTGTTTGTGAAACGGAAAATCCCATTCACTGTCAAACCCGAGTTCATTTAAGGATACTTCATTTTTTCTTATTTTATCAAGATATTTTTCATGATGAAGTTCATTTTCTTCATATTCATTTTGAGGAAGATGACGAGTTATTCTGTCATCGTTATCTCTGCCGTCTTCTGCAATGAGAAATGCATCTTTCATATAATAATTAACTTCGGCAACCATTTGTTTCATAGTATAGTCAGAGCACATAAATTTTGTCATATCAACCCTTAAACCGTCAGCATGATAGTTAATTATCCAGTTTAAAGCAGCACCTGTTATAAAATCTCTGACATTTATACTGCACTCATCTTTTTCAAAATTAAATTTATATCCGAAGCAGTTTTCTCCCTCAATATATGGTCCCGTTTTATGTAATTGTGCAATATCAGGCCCCAAATGATTTGGTACTATATCTATAATTACGTTAATGCCTATATTATGTGCATAATTTATAAGTTCTTTAAGCTCATCGGGCGTTCCATACGTATGATTAGGCGCATATTTATCAACACCGTCATATCCCCAATTAAAAGAATATGTATTTTCTAACGGCATAATTTCAATTGCATTAAATTTTAGATTTTCTGCTATATATTTTATTTTATCTTTAGCAGCAAGATAAGTACCCTCTTTAGTAAAGGTACCTATATGCAGTTCATAAATTCTAAGCGATTCAACCGGAGACAAATTATTTGTTATATTTGAAAGTCTGCTCACTCTGCGATTATCCTTAGAACACATCCATTTAGTATCTGTCCAATTAAAAAGTGAATGATTATATATTCTTGACCATTTAAAATAAGAATCTTGCCACATTGAACAAGGATCTTTTACTGTTATCAATTCATCTTTATAGTCTAAAATAAATCTGTATCTGTCGCCTTGACTCACTATATCTTTTTCAAGTTCAAGCTGCCAAATGCAAGATGTTATTTTTTTCATATTATAGCTGACAGCAGGTTTTTTATTAGGTTTTATTTCAACCGAAACATTTTTTACTTCGGGAAACGTAAACAACTTAAATAAGCATCTGCCATCCTCTAAAAAATATGCACCAAAATACTTTTGCCAATTATTTTCTAAGCAAGGTGAATTTTGTTTATTTACATTATTTATAAAATTATCATTACCCATAATATTTAGTATTCAACAATAATTTATTTTTGTCTATAATTACATTATGCATATTTATGATGAATTAACATATTTAAAGAATACATCACTTGCCTTAGGATTTTTTGACGGGATTCATTTAGGGCATAGAGTGGTATTAAAAAATGCAATACATATAGCAAAAGAAAACAACTCTCAATCTTGTGCAATAATATTTAAAAACCATCCGTCAACAATATTAAGCAAATCACAAGTTGAACAAATTTTAACTCTTGAAGAAAAACTTAATATGCTTGAAAAAATAGGATTAGATAATGTCGTCCTACTTGATTTTAAAGATTATTGCACCATCGGGGCTAAAGATTATTTGGAAAATATTTTAATAAAATACTTTTCTCCGATTGCAATAACAACAGGATTTAATCATAGCTTCGGATATAACAAAGAAGGAAATTCGAAGTTTTTAAGAACAAATCAATCAATATATAAATATAAATATTTTGAAGTGCCACCTTTTGTCGTAAAAAATAATATAGTAAGCTGTTCCGTAATAAGAAATTTTTTGCATTTGGGAAACTTTCAGGATGCAAATGAACTTTTAGGATATAATTTTTTTATACAAGGCACGGTAATAAAAGGTGAACATATTGCTTCAGATATAGGATTTCCGAGTGCCAATATAAATTATCCCGAAGAAAAAATTAAAATACCTTACGGAGTATATTTTGTTACAATAAATGTAAAGGGAAAAGAATATACGGGAGTCCTTAATCATTCAATTGAGCCAAAGAACAAAACCGAAGTTCATATTATAGATTTTAACCAAAATATATACGGAGAAAAAATAAAAATTTCTTTTATTGCCAAAATAAGAAATCAAATAGCATTTAACAGTACAGACAAATTAAAAGCTCAAATTACAAGAGATATAGCATTTGCTGAAATATATAAATATTTTTTACATAATTACAACTAAAAATTGATATTTTTTTTTAATATTGTAAAATCAACTTAAGATAAATTTAAGGAGAAAAGATGTCAAATATAATAGAAGGAATGCTGACCGTAAGTAATGAGAAATTTTGCATAATAGCCGCAAGATTTAATGAATTTATAAGTTCAAAACTATTATCAGGAGCAATAGATGAACTTATCAGGCATGGGGCAAAAGAAGAAAATATCAGCATAATATGGGTGCCGGGGGCATTTGAGATTCCTTTGATAGCGAAGAAAGCTGCAAAAAGCGGTAAATATAATGCCATAATTACACTTGGTGCTGTAATTAAAGGTTCAACCTCACATTATGATTATGTATGTGCGGAAGTATCAAAAGGCGTAGCATCAGTAGGACTTGAAACAGGTATACCTGTTATATTTGGTGTTTTAACTTGTGATAATATAGAACAAGCTATTGAAAGAGCAGGAACGAAATCGGGAAATAAAGGTGCTGATGCTGCAAAATCAGCAATTGAAATGGCTAATCTGATATCAAAAATTTAATATATGATAAAAGAATTTAAATATAAAAACAAACTTATAGCAATAATAATAAAGAGCGATGAAATAACGAAGTCACAATTTTTCACTGATGATGCATCACCGCTGCAAATAGGTTGTTTTTGCCATAAAAAAGGAACAATAGTAAAAGCCCATACACATAAAGAAATAACCCGTACAATATCGCATACGGGAGAAGTATTGATAGTGACAAAAGGCAGTGCAAGATTAGATTTATATTCCAATGAGAAAGAATATATTGAAAGCACAATAATACAAGAAGGCGATATCGTATATTTAATAGATGGCGGACACGGATTGAAATGCGTTAATGATTTAAAAATGTTTGAAATAAAACAAGGTCCATATATAGGTTTGGCAGAGAAGGAACGATTTTCTGAAATTGAAGATGAAAAGGTTATAATAAATGAATAAATTTATACCCGTATATGAACCTTTATTTGACGGAAATGAAAAAAAATATTTAGCTGAATGTATAGATAACGGATGGATTGGAGCTAACGGACCGTTTGTACAAAAAGTAGAAAAAGAATTTGCTCAATATTGCGGTCAAAAATACGGAAGTTGTATAACAAACGGTACAGCAGCATTAGATGTTACTCTTAAATCAATGAAAGATATGTACAGATGGGAAGATAATTCAGAAATAATTGTACCGACATTTAATATTATTTCATCCGTATTAGCGTGTGTATACAACAAACTGAAACCGATTTTCGTTGACTGTGAAAATAAAACCTTTAATATTGATACGGAAAAAATTGAGCGGCATCTAACAAAAAACACAAAAGCAATAATAATGGTTCACATGTACGGATTACCAAGTGAAGCAGACAGTATAAAACAAATAGCAGAACAATATAATTTAAAAATTATAGAAGATGCCGCACAAGCCCACGGACTTGAATACAAGCACCAAAAATGCGGAAGTTTTGGTGATGCATCAACGTTTTCATTTTTTACAAATAAACATATTTGTTCGGGTGAAGGCGGAATAGTCCTTACATCCGATGAGGAAATTATAAATAAAGTTAATTACTATAAAAATTTATGTTTCACAAAAGAAAAATTTATACACTATGACTTGGGTCAAAATCTCAGGATGACAAATTTACAAGCCGCAGTAATATATGCCCAATTTGAAAAGATTGAAAAAACAATAAAAATAAAACAAGATTTAGGCAATATTTATCAAGACTTGCTAAGCGACCTGCCTGTTAAACTTCCCGAAAAAGAAACCCCATACGCAAAAAACAACTATTGGGTTTTCCCGATAATTATAAATGATTATCTAAAAATCAATTCAAAAGAATTGGCAACAAAATTAAGAGAAAAAAATATTGAAACAAGACCCTTATTTTATCCGCTACATAAGCAGCCTATAATCAAAAAACTCGGCTATAACGATAATATAAACAGACCAGTCAGCGAAAACATATACAATAAAGGCTTATATATACCAATGGGTCTGACTTTGACAAAAGATGACATGAAATATATATCAGATTGCTTACATCAAATTTTAAACTGATAATCTTAATTTAATAACCTGAAAAAATGCTTCCAATATTATATTAATATCCATTTTGGACTTACCTTTCGTTCTAACCGAAAATAATATAGGAAATTCTTTTAAACTGCAGCCTGCTTTTAAAGCTCTATATTTCATTTCAGCACCGAAGATAAAACCATTTGCACCAATTGAATCAAGATTAATTTTATTTAAAGCGGAAAGAGTATAAGTATTAAACCCCTCAAGCCAATCACAGAAATTAGCCCCCAAGATAAATCTTGAATAAATATTTCCACCGACGGAAAGAAGATTTCGGAACCAATTTTTTTCATCAGTACCGCCATTTTTTATAAATCTTGAACCCGAAGCACCGTCAAAACCGCTATTAATATAATCCAAAGCGGTTTTAATGTATTTTGGATTATGAGAAAAATCGGCGTCACAAGTAGTAAAGACATCAAATCCGTTATTTATAGCCCACTTAAACCCGTTTATATATGCCTTGGCAATACCGCCTTTCGATGTTTGAGATAATAAAAATAATTTTTTATATTTTTTTTGAAGCGATAAAACTAACTCAGCCGTATTATCAGGTGATGAATCATCAACAATAAGAATACAGCTGTCAACATAAAGTCGAAAGATTTCATCAATTATTCGCTCAATATTATTATACTCATTGTAAGTAGGGATAATTATAATATGCTTCATAAAAAAAACCTGTAAAAAATACGCCCGGCGCGATTCGAACGCGCGACCCACTGCTTAGAAGGCAGTTGCTCTATCCAGCTGAGCTACGGACGCTTGCTATTATATTAAAACATATAAATTTTTAATTTCAAGCTTATTTTTATTCTTAACATTTGTAAATATATTGGCAATTTTTGCTTAAAGAAATTTTTTATAAAATTAAGGAGCATTGTAATGGATATAGGCAAATTAAATTTTAATAATATATATGCAACAAGATTGCCTGCTAAAGAACAAAGAGAACTTAAGGCTGAAATAGGAACCGAAGATGGACAAAAATATGCAGCATCCGGCTCATCTGTTAACAACATTAAAACGCCTAAAGATTTTGAAACAGGAAAAGTAGACAGGCATGTAACACCATCAGGTCACGTAAATATACCAAAACCAATATCATCATACGTAACCCCGGTAGACTTTGTCGGCAGAATGGATGCATTTGATAAAGCTTCTGTTAACAGACCTGAACAACGCAGCGAATTTGTCGGAAATAATATTTATACAATGGCTTAATATTTGATAAAAAATATTTTTTTTCATATAATATTTATATGAAAAATCTGTATAATCTTGATGAATGGGCAAACTCAACTTATCTGCGCTTGGGTGAAATACTTTTAGAAGCAGGTAAAATTAATCTTGTCCATATATCTATGGTACTTGATATTCAGAGATTCCAAAAAATGCCTATTGGTGAAATACTTCTTGCCATGAAAATCATAACAAAAGAAGATTTGAATCAGGCATTGTTAATTCAGAAAAATATTCAGAAAAGTAGTTCTAATGCATAAAATAATTAAAACAATTATTTTTTCTATGTTTGCATTAAATTTAATGCAAGGGGTTTCATACGGAAATGTACTTGAATTTGCCCAAGTAAGTGATGTCCACTACACATACAGCCCTGATAGTCCTATGGATAAATATTTATATTTTCTTTCCTTGTCATTAAATAAAAAAAATCCTGATTTTACGGTATTTCTTGGTGATAATGTAGACAAATCAAAAGAAGAAAACGTCATAGGATTTATGAAATCAATCTATACAATTACGCTTCCGTATTATTTGACTTTTGGTGAAAAAGATGCACACGGATTAAGCGGAATAGATAAAGAAACCTATTTAGACATTGTCACAACTTTTAATTCAAACCAAAAAAACGGAAAAAAATACTATTATTTTAAACCTAATCATGATTTTATATGCGTAGTTTT
Organism: Candidatus Gastranaerophilales bacterium; assembly: GCA_947624645.1. Taxonomy (GTDB): domain Bacteria; phylum Cyanobacteriota; class Vampirovibrionia; order Gastranaerophilales; family Gastranaerophilaceae; genus Avigastranaerophilus. The sequence continues at coordinate 78,788 of CANQLG010000005.1, read as the reverse complement.
AGACGATACAGCAGATTTTGCATATACAACACACGGAGAAATTAATGAGGAGCAGCTTGAATGGCTTGAAAAACTTCTTATTAAATATCCCAAAAAATTATTTATAATATTTCATCATTGTCCTTTGGTACCTCCAAGAGATGATTATAAATTATCAATGGTAAACAGTGATAAATATAAGGATTTAATATCAAAATATCAAAATATAATACTTATTTCTTCGGGGCATTACCATCAAGAGAATATAACACAAGACGAAAACGGAGTAAGGCATATATCAGCTCCAGCGTTTAAAGATATACCTCACTCCTATCAACTTATAAAAATCATATACGATGAAAAAACATATACATCCCCAAAAGATGTTGAAATAAATGTAGAAAAGATTAAAGTATAAACTTTATGATTTAGTTATTTTTATAGATATAATCTCTTGCACATGAGAACATGGCAGAAGCAAGACCTTGATTTTTTTCAAAATTGAATCCTGACATATTTAGCAACTGTCTTAAACGATTTTCCCAAAAATCATACATTTCTTCTTTAGAAACGTCTAAAATTTGGGCAATAACACTTACAGCCTCCCAATCTAAAGGAATAGGTCTGGCACCTCTTAATATATCAACAATTTCAAGTCTTTGTTTTCTTGGGAAAGCTTTTAAAAATTGAACGGTAGTAAGATTTTTTTCCTTTTGTTTTTCTCGTATAAATTCAGTTGTTTCATCAATTAAAATAGGGTCTTGTGGAATTTTATATTCAACAAATTCTTCGGGGCTGATGTCCATAACTGTTGCTATTCTTTCTAAAGTGGTACTTCTGGTAGAAAACGGTATGGTTTCATCAATTAAATTATATACATAAGAAAGCGTAACACCAATCATTTGGGCAAAATCTTTTTTATGAAGATGTGTATTTTCTAAAAAATTATATAGCATTTCACTGCTTTTCATTTTAACAATAGTATTTTTTTTAGTTGCCATAATTTTTCTCCTGTTTTTTAATATTAATTGGACACACTCAAAAGATTTTAATTGGTAAGTTGAATAAAAGTATGGGATAATTTTGGCAAAGGTATAAAAATATATGAAAATTTTAATATGTTTAGGAAATCCGGGAGACAAATATTCACAAACAAGGCATAATACGGGTTTTATATTTGCAGACATGCTGGCGAATGAAATTGGAATAACATTTCAAAACGAGCCTAAATTCAAATCTCATATTGCAAAAGGGGCATATAATAATGAATCTGTATGGATAATAAAGCCCCAAACATATATGAACCTATCAGGTGAAGCGTTGAGTGCTTTGAGAAACTTTTATAAAATACAACCTAAAGATTTTTTTATTGTATATGACGATATATCTATGGATTTAGGTAAAATCAGACTACGAGATAAAGGCTCTGACGGCGGGCATAACGGAATTAAATCAATAATTAATCATCTTGGTACACAAGAATTTGACAGGCTTAAAATTGGAATCGGACCACAGCCTGATTATATGAAATCAGAAGATTATGTATTACAGAATTTTAGTGTAACCGAACAGAATGAATTAAAAGAAACCCTAAAAAAAAGTATAGAGGCTTTTAAATATTATTGCGAAAACGGAATACAAAAAGCGCAGAATAAATATAATTGATTTATATAGAAGTTAAAAAATGCGCCACAGAAGCTCTATACTCCAACAATTTTTGCATGATTTAAAATTTTGATTTTTTTTGGAGAGGCAATAAACGGCAATCCGTAGCGAAAATTCAACGTTTCCGTCACTTCTATCAAACCAAAAATTCACTTCTTGAATTTTTGGCATTAAACGGCAATTCGCAGCGAAAGCTCAACGCTTCCGTCACTCAGCCTTTGCCAAAAATTCGCAAAAAAAGAGGGCTGTTAAAGCCCTACTGTCTGGAATTAAGAATAGTTGGAAGTATGAAAAAGATACTTATATATAACGAAATAAATGGTTGGCATACAATTCTCCAATCGGGTAAAAAAATTTAATCCTTATGGGTAATATATTTTAAACAAATTAAGTGCTATAAATACACTTAATTGAAAAATATTGATTTGATAGGCTTTTTAGAGAATTATAAATTTTATAATTTAACCTATTGACAAAATATTTTTTCTAATTCATAATAAATATATAAAATAAAGTGTAGTTAAAACACTTTTAACACGAGAGGATTTAAAATGAAAATAAATTCAATAAACTTATTAAATTATAATACAAAGCCGCAAGCTTTTAAACATACGGCTGTTCCTTATCCGGAATTGGAAAATCTTTATTATCAGAACCCTGATTCTGTTAATTCGGTTTTCAAAAAAGTATCATCACTTTTTCATCCGCAAGTTACAAAAGAAGCTAAAGAAATCAAATCAAAAATAGATACGATTTATGAACCAAAAGACCCTAAAGCTCAATTGCTTTCAGTTTTGGCTTAATTCGTTTCGTTATTTACCCATTTGGTTCTCAACTTCCATTGTATTATCGTTAATATAAGTACCAAAGTGAATAAAATATATGCAATAGCTGAGGCTTTACCGATATTGAAATATTCAAATGCATTCTTATAAAGCCAATAAACTAATATATTTGTTGAATTTTCAGGCCCGCCTTGTGTCATAAGATATATTAAATCAAAAACCTGAAAAGAACTTATTGTTGTAATCAATATTACAAAAAATATAGACGGTGAAATTAAAGGGATTGTTATTAAGAAAAAAGTTTTAACGGGAGAAGCTCCGTCAATTTTAGCTGCTTCATATACCTGAGAATTTAATGAAGAAAATCCCGATAAAAATATTATCATATTATATCCGATAAGTTTCCATACAGACACAAATATTAACACCCACATTGCTAAATGGCTGTCGTATAACCATTTTAAATGAATTTTAAATAATAAATTAACAAAACCGATATTCGGGTCAAATATCCATTGCCATATCATGGCTATTACTATCATGGGGGTTATGAACGGCAAAAAGTATACCGTTTTTATTAAGTCTTTAGCAATGACTTTAAAATATAATACAGATGCCAAAATTAAAGGTACTATTGTTGCAAAAATCGTAGTAAATACTGCATATACGATTGTATTTTTTAAGATAAACCAAAATTCTTTTGACCCAATAAGCTCTATATAATTATCAAATCCGACAAATTTAAAATCAGAAATCAAGTTCCAATTAAAAAAACTCAACATAAATGAAAATAATGACGGAACAAAAATAAATAGAACGCAGCCCAATAACGAAGGCAATATAAGAATATAAAACAGCCAATTGTTAAAACTGATTTTAGATTTATTACAACAAATTCTATTCATCTTTGATTTTAATAAGAATCTTAACTATAATAAAAGTATAATTTGTTTTATAATTTGTAACAAGGATATGAACTAATATGACAAAAACCATAGACTTTAAGGCCTTTGGGAAAAACGATATCAGAGGAATATACGGAGAAGACATAACTGAAGAACTTTTCTATTATACAGGCAAGGGATTTGTCAGTTATCTGGAAGATAAAACAGGGCTGGATCCGAAAGATATTTGGATTAGCGTAACACGGGATGCAAGATTACATTCCGAATCACTTGCAAAGGTTTTAATAAAAGGGATAGTTCATAAAGGTGCAAATGTTATAAATTTGGATATCGCCCCTACTCCTGTCGGATATTATTCCGAATTTGCAAGTTTTCCCGAAGAAATAAGCTGTGATGCAAAAATAACAGCAGCACTAATAGTAACTGCAAGCCATAATCCTCCCGAATATAACGGATTAAAAATGACATATAATAAATCATCATTAAATGAACAAGAGATAAAAAAAGTTAAAGAATTCACAATAGAACAAATGGGCAGTGATATTACATCAGTCAAGCATGGCGAATCAAGATTATATAATATTTTGCCAGTATATATTGATTTTTTAAGTTCAAGATTCGGCAGAATCGGCGAAGGAATAAAAGTTGTTGTTGACAGCGCAAACGGTACGGCAGGAGTCGTTGCACCTAAATTATATTCAGATATAGGATGTGAAGTAATAGAATTATATTCTGAACCTGACGGAAATTTTCCTAACCATCATCCCAACCCAAGTGACTTATCTACACTAAAAGATATAAAAGAAAAAGTAAAAGAAACTAAAGCCGACTTAGGAATAGCTTTTGACGGAGATTCTGACAGATTGGGAGTTATTGACTCAAAAGGCAACTCTCTTACAGGTGATAAACTTCTCTATATATATGCTCAAGACGTTATAAAAAGTCTTTCCATGCGTGGAGAAAAACCTGTTATTGTTTCAGAAGTCAAATGTTCACAAGTACTTTTTGATGAAATTAATAAGCAAGGCGGAAAAGCTGTTATGGCTAAAACCGGACACGGTTATATTAAGTCTAAAATGAAAGAAACAGATGCCATTTTAGCCGGAGAAATGTCAGGACACATGTTCTTTAAAGACAGATATTACGGATTTGATGATGCCATTTACGCCGGGTGCAGAATTATTGAAATTATTGCGAAAAATAAAAAAATTAATCCGAAATTTAAACTATCTGATTTATTAACTCCCTTTACTAAAGTTTGTACATTGGATGAAATAAGATACAAGTGCAAAAACGAATTAAAAAAATCTGTTTTAGCAGATATTACAGAAAAAATTCAAAATAATAATACAATTTTTGAAACAAAAATAATAGATATAGTAACTCTGGATGGATTACGAATAATATTTCCTGACGGATTTGCTTTAATCAGACAAAGTAATACGGAGCCTGTTTTTACTTTAAGATTTGAAGCATTAGAAAAAGAAAAAGCTCTGCATTATAAAAATATTATGATATCTCTTTTAGATGAGAGTATTGAAAAAATATCAAACTGTGAGGAAAAATGAAAGCATCATTAATATCAAAAATAATAGTGATTTTATGTATATTATGTTTAATTTCCGGATTCATAACTCTTGAAAAACATAAGACATATGATGAATCAGAACAAAAATCATCGAAAAATATAATATCTCAAACAAATAAAGTAGCCGTAATAGAATTGGAAGGTGCAATAGCATCAACAGCAGACAGTAAATTTTTCACAAAAGAAACCAATGCTTCAAATATGTTAAAATCACTAAAAGCGGCAAAAGATGACAATGAAATAAAAGGAGTAATCGTTAAAATAAATTCACCCGGCGGAACGGTTGCCATGAGTCAAAATATATATAACCAAATAATGAAAATCAGAAAAGATAAGCCCGTAATTGCCGTAATGGATGATGTAGCAGCAAGCGGAGGCTATTATATAGCATCTGCGGCAGATAGAATTATAGCCCAGGAAGGCACTCTGACAGGAAGTATCGGTGTCATATTTTCATTTATGGATTATCATAATTTGCTGGTTAATAAATTAGCAGTTAACCAAGTTGTTATAAAAAGCGGCAAATATAAAGACATAGGTTCAGGCACAAGACCCATGCTGCCTGAAGAACGAGAGTTAATGCAAAATATAATTAATGATTCTTATGATCAATTTATAGAAGCAATCCGAATGGGGAGAGTTGAAAGGAGAGATTGTTATACTGTTGCAAAAACTGATTTAAAAGAATCTACACTTAAATCATACGCAGACGGCAGAGTCTTTACCGGCAGACAAGCTAAAAATCTCGGTTTTATTGATGAAACAGGTGATATTGACAGCGCAAAAACAATGATTGAAAAAATGATTCAACAGAAATTTAACAGCAAACAATCTGCTAAACTTATTCAATATAACAGAAAGACTTCTTTCAGCGATTATTTTTCCGAGTTAACTGAATATAAAAGTACAATTAATTTAACGGATATTTTACCGACCAGTATAATTTTAAGCAGAAAGCCTTTATATCTATGGGAATAACAACTAATGATTTTTTTGAAAACATATATAGTGTAATATTTTCACCGCAAGCATTTTTCGAGAGAGAAGATATTACGGTTTCGACAAGACTTGCTTTAGGAACAGTCATCTTTATATCAGTACTTACAAAGATTGCTTTAGGACTGTTTGATAAAAGCATATTATCTTATACATTTATATTCGGATTGATATGGCATGTAATTTTCACCGTAATAATATGGTTTTTAACAGCATTATTTTTTGAATATATTGCAAAAATATTTGACAAAGGAAATAATTTAAAAAAATTATTATACCTTACAGCCTTTGTTCCGATACCTTATATTTTTTATGCACCTTTAAATATAATGAAAAAAATAGGGAATATCGGCTATATTTTTGGCTCATTAATTGAATTTTCATTATACTTATGGATAATAATTTTATATGCCTATTCACTTAGAGCTGTATACAAAATAACATTATCACGCTCTTTTATGCTGATATTTTTACCGTTTATAGCCTCATTTTTTGCGATGCATTGGACAATTTGTTTTATATCAAAGATGTGGTATATATTCTCAATATAAAGACAAAAATTATGAAAAAAATATTTACAATACTATTTATAACATTAATATTTTTGAATCCGATATCCGCCTATGCAAATAACGCAGAGACATTAAAAGCTATTGAAACAAACATATTCGGATACGATTATTCAAATGAAGCGGATTCTAAACGAATAGAAAGAATCGAAACCCACCTCTACGGAGCAAAAAAGAGCGGAAATATAAAACAAAGACTGGAAAATATACAAAATGATTCAGGTTTTACTATTGTAGAAAAACAACCCGAAAAAGTTCAAATTACTCCTAATCAAGTAGGGCAACCCACCCAAAACGGACAAACAGTAGTATCTGAACGTCAGCAGCAATTACAAGAAGAGCAAAGAAAAAGAAATCAAGCTCTTGCATCATTAAAAGAAGATTCTTCGGTAGAATATCCAATGGTAGATAAACTTGAGAAAGAAATATTTTCTACAACATATAAAAACGATAGTATTTATACAAGGCTGGACAGATTAGAGCAACAAGTATTTAACAAAGTCAGCAACCAAGATTTAAATACAAGAGTGGATAGATTAGCGGCAGTTGTCCGCCCAAAAAATGTGAAATATAATAATAATTATCAATATTCAAGTCAGGATATGGATAACTACTATTCAAACAGCGGACTTGAGCCGATAAATGACCAATCCATGCCATTTCAACTTGCAGCATTAGAGCAGGATTTATTGCGGAATGAATTTATGAATGAAAATAATTCAAACCGCTTAAGCAGACTTGAACAAAAATTATTTAAAAGAACTTTTGCAACAGATAGTGATATAACAAGGCTGCAGCGTATTATGGTTGCCTATGATGCAAAGAAAAACAGTTCCAGATATGATAATAATCGTTCAATGCAAAATATGGCAACTGCCTCACAAATAGGCGGACTCCTTCTTATGATACTTGCAATACTTTTATAATTGTATATCTTCAAATATATTATTATCTTTTTGAACAATCGGAACAGTATTTACCGAAGGCTGAGGTGTAGTTTCATTCGGGTTGTGTAATTGCCTGTATTTATCCACAATTTTTTCACCGATTTTACTTCCCGTATTATATCCGCCCATTGAAACAGTAGCGAATAAAACGCCTTGCAGAATATATTTTGCTATTTTTCCGTATTGATTAGTATTTAAGAAATTGAAAGATTTAGAAACTATATTAGAAATATTTTTTGGAATTTTAGAGCCATATTTCTTTATTAAAGCAGGAACTGCCTTTTTTTGAATATATGCCAAAGTCTGCTCGAATGCAAACATAGTACCAATACCGCCTGCTTGCGAAATGCCTGTTTTTACTTTATCTTCTGATTTTACTGTATTATATACACCCGAAGCGATAATTAACGGGTAAAGCATAGCACAACATATTTCCGCACCTTTGGAAAAGAATTTAACGACGGAAGATGATTTCAAAGCAGCGGCTTTTGCAGCAGCATCAGCCGCAGATTTTATTGCTGTTGCATTAGTAGCTTTTGCAGCCTCTTTAGCAGCTTCTTCAATGGCTTTATTAACGGCAGAACTTGTTGCAGCATCAGCTGTTCTGATAGTCTGAGCAAGTCCGATACCTTCTTTAAATAAATTATTTTCTTTTGTCCCGTAAATTAAATTACGTGTGGCAAAATATGCACATGAAATACCATTTGGCATATTAACCATTACCTTATTTATACTTACCTATAAATATAAAAACAATTATTCATCTGTAATTTACTAAAATTAGCGAATTTTTAACAAATTTAACAAAAAAATTAATTTGTGAGAAAATAAAAAAGAGTTAGGGAGAAAATTAATGAAAGATAAAACATTTTTAATGATTCCGGGACCAACTCCGGTACCGGAGAGAGTACTTTTAGAAATAGCAAAACACCCGATTGGACACAGAAGCAGTGAGTTTTCAAAAATTTTGGAAGCCGTATACAGAGATTTAAAATATGTATTTCAAACAAAAAATGATGTAATTGTATACACTGCAAGCGGAACAGGTGTCATGGATTCGGCATTATCAAACATGATAAATGAAGGTGACAAGGTTTTATCATTAGTAATTGGAAATTTTAGCAGAAGATTGGCTAAAATAGCTCAAGGGTTAGGAGCGGATGTTGAAATAATAGAAGTTGAAGCAGGTAAAGCCATTAATCCTCAAGTTTTAAAAGAGAGATTAGATAAGGACGTTAATAAAGAAATTAAATATGTTACGTTAATCCATAATGAAACATCAACAGGGGTAACAAATGATGTAAAAACATTAGTTTCAATAATAAAAGCCCATGGTGCAATATCAATAGTAGACGGAGTAACAAGTGTAGGCGCAATTGAATGCAAAATGGATGAATGGGGTATAGATGTATTATTCTCAGGCTCGCAAAAAGGCTTTATGCTGCCTCCGGGATTATCATTTTTAGCAGCAAGCGAAAAAGCATGGGAAGCTCACAAAAAATGCAAACGCCCTGATTTTTATTTCAACTGGACGACAAACAGAAAATCCGTTTTGGAAAATTCTACCGCATTTACTCCAGCCGTAAGCTTAATAGCAGGATTAAAAGTCGCACTTGAAATGATAAAAGAAGAAGGTATTGATAATATAACAGCAAGACATACAAAAATAGCAAAAGCATTAAGAACTGCCATAAAAACTTTAGGGTTAAAGTTATTTGTTGAGGATGATTCAATAGCTTCAACATCAATAACGGCAATACTTTCGCCTGACGGAATCAGTGTTCCCGATATTAGAAAAGTATTAAAAAATGATTATGATATTGTTGTTGCAAACGGTCAAAATGAATTAAAAGACAAAATATTCAGAATGGGAACATTAGGTTTTGTATCAGAGCGTGATGCAATAACGGCGATAGGTGCATTAGAAGCGGCATTAAATAAATTGGGCTATAAGTTTGAGCTTGGAACAGGTGTCGCCGCCCTAATAAAAGAATTAAATAAATAGAGGTAAGAATGAAAGTATTAATAACGGATAAAATAAATGAAGCAGCGGGTAAAATTCTTAACGGAATAGCTCAGGTAGATTTTTTTCCTACAATGACAGAAGATGAACTAACCGAGAAAATTAAAGACTATGATGCTTTAATGATTAGAAGCCAAACAAAAGTGACAAAAAAAATACTTGAAGCGGGTAAAAATTTAAAAATAGTAGGCAGAGCGGGAGTCGGGGTAGATAATGTTGATATTGAAGCTGCCACTCAAAACGGGATTATTGTTGTCAATTCTCCTGACGGAAACACTAATGCAGCAGCAGAACACACAATTGCTCTTATGCTTGCAATGTCAAGGAATATTCCGGAAGCGGCACTTTCAACAAAAGAAGGCAAATGGGAACGTTCAAAATTTACGGGAGTTGAAGTATTCGGAAAGACACTCGGAATAATAGGTTTTGGCAAAATCGGACACCATGTAGCAAATGTCGCTCTTGCATTAGGTATGAAAGTTGTAGTTTCTGACCCTTATACAACAAAAGAAGCTGTTGAAAAAATCGGAGCTAAATATGTGACAAGTTTAGATGAATTTTGGCCGCAATGTGATTATATTACGGTACATACTCCAAAAACAAAAGAGACAACGGCTCTTATAAATAAAAATACTCTAAACAGAATGAAAAAAGGTGTAAGAATAATAAATTGTGCAAGAGGCGGGATAATAGATGAAGCTGCATTAAAAGATGCGCTTATATCAGGTCAGGTACAAGCTGCCGCACTTGATGTATATGAAACAGAACCTGATATTACCGCTTCACCTTTATATAACAGCAATTGTAATGTTACAATGACTCCTCACTTGGGAGCAAGCACCGCAGAAGCCCAATTTAATGTTGCAATAGATGTGGCGGAACAAATAAAAGAAGTTCTAACAGGCGGAAGTGCCAAAGCTGCAATAAATATTCCCGCATTAAAATCTGATATATTAGAGCCCGTAAAAGAATATATGCAATTGGCCGAAAATTTAGGTTCTATTGTACAGCAATTATCTAAAGGAAACATAAAAAATGTAAATATCAGCGTTAACGGCAATCTTGCCGAATTGAATGTAGCCCCCTTGGAAGTTGCAATTCAAAAAGGAATATTTTCCGCAACGGTTGAAGGAGTTAATTTTGTTAATGCTCCTTTAATTGCTAAGAAAAGAGGTATCGATGTAATAACATCAAAATCACAAAAAGATTGTACATTTATTGGTTCTATATCGGTAACTTTAACAACAGATATTGGAGAAAATACCGTTACTGGTGCATTAATTGCTAAAAATATGCCGAGAATTGTAAGAATTAATGACTACAATATGAGTATTGAAGCAGAAGAACATATGCTCTTTGTTCCGCATGAAAATAAACCGGCTATGGTCGCAAAAGTTGCTGCCGTCATTGGTGAAAATAATATTAATATTAACAGAATGCAAGTTGCACAAAAATCCAATAAAACCGATAATGTTTCGATTATGATTATAACAATCGATAAAGATGTTGATGATAATACAATGGAAACAATTAATAAAATAGATGGAATTCAAAACGCACAATACATCAAATTAAACTAAAAAAAGACCTCTCTATATGAGAGGTCTTTTTTTTAATTATATTTAAGCTTGTTGGGTTTCTTGTTTAGCTTCTGCAACTGCCATATTTACTCTTGATTTATCAAGTATATATGCACCTACAATAGGGGATATAATAGCGGCTGCTGCTAATGCGCCTTTAATAGGAGCCGGTATGAGTTTTACTGCATCAACAATACCTGTATCTTTGATTAATTCTTTTAAATTCGAAGTAGCTCCATCACTGAAGTTAATACTAACTTTACTTAGTACATTGCCTATCTTTGATGTTAAAGTCGATAATTTCGTTTTTACTGCTTGGGCAGCTTTAGGAAAAAACTTATTAACAACATATGTTGTTCCGGCACCTGCCCCTATAATAGCACCATGTGCTACATACATCTTCACCGGACCTTTTACTGCTTCTTTAGTTACATCTTTTAATGCACTTTTTTTATTTTGAACACTTTCGTTCGTTAAAACGTGAGGTATTGTTCCATAATTTCCTATTGGCATAAATAATTCCTTTCTTATTAATACAATACTTACTTTGTGCATCTATAAAACAACTCAAATTTTCAAATTTACAAATTTGAATTATATATTAAGAAATATTAAGAAAAAAATTACTCGTTTATAAACGTAGGAGCGAGTTTTGGTGTTTTACCCTTTATAACATTGTGATAATAAGAATACGTCATTGGCGTATTATCGTTAAGTATATCTCCGTTTGAAACCTCGGCAAAAAATATAGTATGAGTTTGCGTATCCAATTTATTTATTACATTACATATTAAATACGCACACGCATCTTTAATTACAGGGAGACCATCAATAACTTCATAAGGTATAATATCAAATTTATTAATATCTTTTCCGCTTCTAAATCCGAAAGTTCCTATATCTAAAGGGTTAGATTTTTCAGACAGAATAGAAACAGCAAAATGTTTGACTTCTTCTAAACAAAAATGAGTATAATTTTGTTTATTAACACTTAAAGCAATAGTAGCGGGAGATGATGTAATCTGCATAATGCTATTTACCGTGCAGCCCGTATATCTGCCGTCAATTTTACAAGATACAATATATACGCCGTATGATAAATTCTTAAATACATTATTATTCATACATCATCTCCTATAAATTTAATTAACCTATTACGGGAGCCGTAAATGTTCTTGAAGCTAGTTCTTTATCAAGCATATACAAGCATTGTCTGTCGTCGCAAACAAGATTTAATGTTTTTAATACATTACCGACATTTGCTTCTTCTTCAACCTGTTCTTTTAAGTACCAGTCTAAGAAAGATACTGCGGCTCTGTCATGAACTTCTTCGGCTACATCCATCAAGGCGTTTATTTTAGAGGTTACAAGCTGTTCGTGTTTTAATACATCTTCAAAAACTTCTCTTGGTGTTGACCAATCTGATTTTGGTTTTTCAATAGTTTCAAGAACAACTTTCCCTCCGCGTTCTTGTAAATATTCAAATAAACCCATAGCGTGTGCATGTTCTTCCTGCATTTGAACATTCATCCAGTTTTTAAAGCCTTGTAAATTCATTCTTTCAAAATATGCATACATTGAAAGATAAAAATACTCAGAATAAAATTCTGCATTAATTTGGTCGTTGATTGCTTTTTCTAATTTTTCACTAATCATGATATATCTCCTTTAACCTAATTTTAATTATATTTTACTACGTAATTAAATAAATACATTAACCGATAATTTATATTATAATAAATATTAATCGGAGTTGTATTAATGAAACGTGTTATTAAAATAATTTTAATCCTTCTTGCGATAATAATTATTCTGCCTTTTACTTTGCATTCAAATAAACAGAATCAAAAGACCGTAACAATAACCTTTTGGACACTGCAATTAGGTACTTTTGATAAATATATAAATAATATAATAAGTGAGTATGAAAAAGCCAACAAAGACGTAAAAATAAAATGGATAGATGTGCCATATAGCGAGGGCGAAAAAAGGACTCTTGCTTCAATATTAACGGACAACCCGCCGGATCTTGTAAATTTAACACCTGATTTTTCGCTTCTTTTGGCACAAAAAAATGCATTATACACATTTGAAAAAGAAAAATTAGACCAATTTTTACCATCAATACTCGAAACATTAAAATATGATGATAAATATTTCGGAGTGCCTTTTTATGCAACATCAGCAGTAACATTATATAATTCTGAATTAACAAATGATAAACCCAACTCATACGATGATTTATTTAAACTATCCGCCTCAAACGGTACTTATTTAACCATGATAAATTTTGCGGAAAATGATACTCTTTTAAAAATATTAAATAAATATAATATTAATTCACCCGAAACAATTAACACAGAAAAAAGCGTAAGGCTGTTTTCTGAATTTAAAAAATTATATGATAACAACCTTGTTCCAAAAGAAAGCATAACTCAAACCCATAGAGATGCACTTGAAAAGTACATGGCTGGACAATTAAAATATCTTGTAACGGGCGCAAATTTTATTAATATGATAAAAGAAAATGCTCCCGAAGTTTATAAAAATACAAAAATTATTCCGCAATTAACGGGCGATAGCGGGCTTTATGACTATTCTTTAATGAATTTTGTAATTACTAAAAAATCCAAACACCCTGATTATGCCTTAGATTTTGCACTGTATTTTACAAACAAAATAAATCAACTTGAATTTGCCAAAATGACACCGATACTTCCTGTCAATAAAGAAGCACTTAAGGACAAATATTTTCAAACAGCCGAAAATGACGATTTATCGGCACAGGCAAGAATAATCAGTGCAAGACAACTAAATACATTGCAGCCTCCGTTAACAGTTAAAAATAAAAAAGAACTTAATACGTTATCAGCTAATTATATTCAGCAAATACTCATAAATAATAAACAAATAAACTATGCTCTGAATGATTTTAAAACAGACTGGGAAAAACTTTAATTGGAAAAAAGAGTTTTTTGGTTTAAAATTTATTTATGAATTATTTTAAAAAGCTTACTATATTAGATAAATTTGTTCTTAAGCAAATAATAGAAGTATTTATATTAGGGATAATTGTGTTTACTTCTATAATATTTGCATCAGATACTTTTATATCATTGATAAAACAAATTTCCGCATACGGAATGCCTTTAAATATAGCTTTTATGATTATATTATTAAATCTTCCCGCAGTAATTGTAATGACAATTCCTATGAGTGTACTTTTTTCTACCGTAATGACGGTAAACAAAATGTGTTTGCAATCAGAAATAACCATATTGAAAGCATGCGCAATAAGCATAAAACGTATCGCAAAACCTATCTTTATATTTGCATTTTTTATGGCTGTATTAACATTTTTTATAAATGAAACAATAGTTCCGATAACAACCTCACAATCAAAGACTCTTGCTTTATATGCGTTGGTTCAAAGAAATATACCTGAAGGCAAACACAACTTTACAATGAAAGAATTAAAAGACGGGAATTACCTAAAACGCCTTTTCTATGTTGAAAAATGCGAGGACAAACAATTCGAAAACGTATCTATTTTAGATTTATCAAATGATTCAAAAATTCAAATTCTTCAATCAAAAACAGGAACCTCTGTTCTTGATGGCTGGCAATTTGATAATGCATCCGTTTATACAATTTCTAAAGAGGGGAAAAGCCTTAATACCTCTTGGATTGAAAAAACAATTATTGATTTTGGAGCTAATATTCAGCAACAACTTGAGAAAAAAGATGACGGCACTGACTTAAATTTTGTTCAGCTCTTGCCATATTTAAATGATAATCATTCTAATTTAAGCCCAAAAACTCGTGCAAAATATAAAGTATGTTTTTGGGAAAAGCTTGCTCTGCCTGTTACAACTATACTCTTTGTTTTAATTGGCATTCCGCTTGCTATAACTCCTCCAAGAGTCAGACACAACAGAGGACTTTTATTCAGCATCGGTATTATTTTCTTCTATTATATTATTAGAGCTTTTTCTCTTGCACTTGGATACAACTATACGCTTTCTGCTTTTATTGCAGCAAATTTACCCAATTTAATTATTGGTATTATTGGTTATTATTTATATAAAGCAAAAACAGAAAAAATTTAATATTAAGTTTTGTAAACTTGATTTTTTAATTTTTTTATATATTTTTTATATAATTTAAATATATCCAAAAGATAATTAATATTTAATATTTATATATAAATTCCGGATAAAAAACGTTCAAACTTAAATAAACACAATGTTTTAAGGGAGATTTACCAAGTTTTAACAAGAAGAGAAAGCATTTAAGCAATTTTCACTTAAAAAAATTTTTTATATAAATGTGTGGTAGTTCAAAATTAAAATGAAGGTAGGTTAGTTATGGGTTATGCATTATTTGCAAATCGAAAGATTTATTACACTGATTTAGTGTTTTCTCTTCAACAACAGTTAGATAACATCATGCAACAGAAAATGAATTTGTTAACTTTCTCTGCTAATATTGCTGATGGACAAGTAACCGTTGAAGAAATAGCATCAGATCCAACAAATTTAAACAATTATTATGAATACTGGGAAGGTGCACAAGCATATGTCGATACAGCTGATGCCGATGGCGGTTGTGCAACTACAACAAGTGAAATTGGTGCATTGGCAATGGAACAAAATGACAGTGAAGAATATCTTGCTGCGATAGCTGAAATGCTAAATAAACCAGTTAATGAAGCATATTCAAAACAATATAATAAAAAATTAGAAGTACTTGAGAATCAATTGGATATGCAGCAACAGAAAATTGAAACTAAATTAACAGCAGCACAGAAAGAACTTGAGTCTGTTAAAGACGCTGAAGGCAAGGCAATAGACAATGCTACTCCAAAATATAGCGGTGTAGGCTAAACAAAATTTATTAATTAACAAAAACTAACCTAATTATAAAACGACCTTATAGGTCGTTTTTTTTAATTTTCTATAAGCTTTTTGGGAGAATATCCTTTTGAGGTTAATTCATCAATTAAAGCTTGAGCTTTTTGCGGATCTGAAAATGAGCCTAATTGTACAATATACCCGCCGTCTGATGCTTTTACAAACGGCATTATGGATGAATTTTCATTACTTATTTTATTCTGAATATTCATTGCCTCTTCTATACCGGAAAATTTCCCTAAATATACTTTTGTAACACTTGGTGAAGGTAATGGTACAACAGCTTTATTCGAAGAAGTTTCCTTCCTTAAATCTTTATCATTTTTTATTTCTGTCATAGTAGGTTTTGGCGGAGATGATATAATCTTATTTTCTTGTTTTTTATCTTTATTACTATCCGACTCTGATACATTAATATCATCAAAATCTTTTATTTCATCCGTATTATTAAGTTCAGATGCTTTTACCGACACCGTTGGCATATCATCTTCCATTTGAATCCACTTCAAACGCTCATCAACCGATTTTATTTCTACATCCATATCTGAATCAGTTAATGTTAAATCAGGATTTTCACCAATTGTTACATCTATATTCGGAGAATATAAATTTATTAAATTCGTAATCAAATATAGTGCACCCACAAAAACGACTGCAAATAAATATACAAAACCATAGCTTTTCTTTTTTTTACGTTTTTTTCTTTTTATAGGCATATCTTCATTTGACATTATATTACTCCCCGAACTTTTGATGTCGCAGATTTTATATCTTCAATTTCTTTTTTATATTCACTAATCAAATCATTTGCAAATTTTTTAATATCTTTTACACCAACATCACTAACCAAATCAGCTGCATCAATAGGGGCACCTTCTGCATTTATGTTTATTCCAAAATGTATTAAAGTGGATGTTATTGATTTAGTTGCTATTGATACTGATAATTTTTTATCTTTTATATATAAATCATCCCCGCTTCTCGTTATATTTACCTGAGGATAATTTTTCTCTATCAGTTCTTTTGTTATTGTTACAAGCAGCCTTTGTCTATATACGGTTTCTATAAGCGAAGATTGAAAATTTTCTTCTATTATATTAAGCATTTTTTTACTGTATATTGGTTCATTGTTAATAACATCTTCTATATCTACCATATGTTCAAGTTTAACTTCACATTCTCCGACAAAAGCTACAACTGCATCACCTTTAATTTTAAAATTTTTATATATCCAATGCGGACTAAGCTGAGTACCATCATATTTAAGTTCTTTATCAATAAATAATATTTCCATAACACAAAGTTCCTAATCAAATATTTTATTTATTATATCATGCCTGTTATTTAATTCTAAAGAACGTTTTAACCTTTGGCAAGATTCACAAACACCGCAATGTTTTTTGCCATTTTTATAGCAGCTGTATATGTATTCAAATGGGATATTAAGCTCAATTGCTTTTTGAACTATTTGTTTTTTTGAATATTCAATTAAAGGAGCAATTAATTTTATATCTTTATTAACGGAATATTTTAACAGATTATTTTGAGCATTAATAAATTCGATTGTATTATCTTTAAAGGTCATACCTTCTTCTTTATTAGCCCCAAGAATAATATAATTATAATCATACGCTTCAGCAAAACAAGCAGCTATATTTATAAAGAGAGCATTTCTATTCGGGACCCAAACGCTTTGGGCTGATTTTTTTGTTATATCTGGATTATCAAGGTCAGTATTTTTAATTTCGGGCACTTTATCTGTATTTAATGAAGAAGTTGAAATTTGTTCTAACCAAGGTAAATCTATGACTTTATGTTCAATATTATAAAATTTTGCAATATTTTCGGAAGCATTTCTTTCTGATAGAAAAGCTTTTTGTCCGTAATTAAAAGTAATTGCCATAACGGAATCAAAATCATTTATGGTCACAGCAAGGCTTACTACTGAATCTAAGCCCCCGGATAATAATATCAGTGACTTATTCATCTGAGTTATTCTCCTCATCAAAATCTTCTTTTCGTAAATCCTCCTGAAGATTTATCGCTTCTTGCTTTGCAGTTTGAGATATATTTTCATTATTTATTATTTCATTTAAAACATCATCACCTAAAAGATTATATAAAGCAATGACAGCGTTTTGAACAACATCTTTATTAGAATCATCAAGCATACCTTTTATCAAATCAACTGCCCTGTCATCATCGGAGTTCATTAATACTTCAATAGCATTAATCCTTACTTGAGGTGAATCATCTCTCAAAGATTTAACAAGGGCATTAAATACTCTATCGCCTTTAAAATTTAATTTATTTAAAGCTTCCAATGCTCTTTCTTTTAAGAAAGTAAATTTATCCACCAAGCCTTTTTTACTTTCCAATATTGAAACCAAAGAGTCAACTGCCTTTTCGTCACCTATCATCCCGAGAGCCGATACTGCCGATTCTTTTACATACAATGATGATTCCGTTTCGTCTTCAACTATATTCATTAAAGGTAATACAGCATATTTATCGCCTATTTTACCTAATGCATCAGCGCATGACAATTTTACTTTGTAATTTTCATCTTTAGAGTTTAAACAATACAATAAAGGATAAACGGCTTGAGAATCTTTTGTATTTGCCAGTGCCTTTGTAATATTAACTCTTATTCTTGTAATACTGTCTGGGTCTTTGATTCTTTGCGCAAGTTTATCCTTCATTATAAGAGAATCTATTAATACTCCTCTTGAAGATTTATCCTTATATTTATCAATTTTTTGCAAAAGAAACATTAAAATTTCATAGTTATTTGAGTGTTCAAAAAAATAGTTATATATTAATACAAGATATTCACTCGGGTAATCTTTTGATAAGGAAAGAATTTTATCTATCGACCCTTTAGGATTTGAAGAATCGACAATTTCACACTCCAAAGCTAACTTTTCAAACGGTAAATTTTCTTGTTCTTCCATACGATACACAATGTTATTACATGTATAGGATATAAGAAACACAGAACTATATCAAGTATTTATAACCTAAATTGATTAAGAAATCTGTTATCATTATTGAAAAATAAACGGATATCATTTATAGCATATTTTAGCATAGTAAGACGTTCAACACCCATGCCGAAAGCAAATCCCGAATATATTTCAGGATCAATTCCGACATTTCTGAGTACATTAGCATGAACCATGCCTGCCCCAAGAACTTCGAGCCAACCCGTTCCGGAACATGTTCTGCAGCCCTTGCCACCGCACATAATACACTGTACATCAACTTCCGCACTGGGTTCTGTGAACGGGAAATAGCTTGCTCTAAATCTTGTAGGTCTTGATGAACCAAAATATAATCTTATAAATTCATTTAATATACCTTTTAAATCGGCAAAAGTTATATCCTTATCAACAAGCAATCCCTCTATTTGATGAAATAAATTATTTTTTCTTGCACTAACTGACTCGCATCTGTATACACGTCCCGGAGATATAACTCTTACGGGAGGTTTTTGATTAAGCATTTGTCTAATCTGTGCTCCTGAAGTTTGGCTTCTTAAAATTACATTCGGAGCAACTTTTGTATAGAATGTATCTTGCATATCTTTTGCAGGGTGATTCGGAGGGAAATTAAGCATGTCAAAATTTATATACTCGGTTTCAACTTCGGGGCTGTTTTCGGAAGCCATAACGGAAAAACCCAAACCGTTAAATATTTCAACTATTTCATTAATAGTCTGAGTTAAAGGATGAACCCTGCCTTGCATTCTAAAATCTGAAGGTAAAGTTATATCAATTTTTTCATTTTCTAATTTTTTATCTAATTCAATTTTATATAATTCTTCACTTTTGTTTTTTATTAAATCTTCAAGTTGATTTGAAACAGTATTTGCGAGTGAGCCTACAATTCTTTTATCTTCATCTGATAAGTCCTTAAGATTTTTCTTAATGGAATTAAGTTCACCTTTTCTGCTTAAATATTTCAATCTTACATCATCAAGTGATTGCACTGATTCTGCATTATTAATCTCTTTGGTCGCATCAACTAAAATTTGTTCTAATTTATCTTTCATAAAAGCCTCTTACTATCCTAAGAAATTATAAGACAAAGATAATTTCATGTCATGTTATACTAATTTTATGAGAATCAATAAAATTTTAATATCGTTAATAATTCTATTTTCAATAATAAACCCTGCTTGTTCAGAGGGAAAAAATCTGCGTGAAATGTTCCAAAACAATGAAGCAGTAATATATTCTTTAAATATAAGAACATTTAATGCCAATGATAAAAACGGAAACGGAATAATTGATTTTTCGTTAGGTGAAAACTCAGGCTCATTTATAAATGCTATCGATCGACTGGACGAATTAAAAAACCTCGGAATAAATACAATCCATCTTCTGCCCGTTACGCCTGTCGGTAAAATAAAAGCACTTGGTACGGCAGGTTCCTTGTATGCAATTTCGGATTTTACAACATTAAATAAACAGCTTGAAGATTCTCAAAGTGATTTGCATATAAAAGAGCAGGCAAAATTATTTATACAGGCATGCCATGACCGAGGAATAAAAGTAATAATTGATTTACCCAGTTGCGGAGCCTATGATTTATTTATAAATCGTCCTGATTTATTTGTAACGAACGAAGACGGAACTCCTTATGTACCATCTGATTGGTTTGATGTCAGATTATTTAAAGTTGCTGATGACACTTCACTATTAAATTCTGATATATTTGTTTTGCATAAAGTATTTATAAGTATGATAATAAAACTCGGAGCTGACGGAATCAGGGCTGATGTAGCTACAATTAAACCATTTATATTTTGGAAAGAATTAATAAAATTTGCAAGAGAAAAGAATCCTGATTTTTTATTTTTAGCTGAAGCTTCAGAAAGTTGGACAAAACCTGCGTCCGATAAAGCATATTTTACCGATTATAAAAAGCTTTTGGAAGCAGGATTTGACGGATATTACGGAGATTTTTTCGAGTTAAAACATTGGACAACTATGGATGACTTAAAAAACTCGATAGAAAGCAGAGCAAAAGTACTAAAAAAATATAATGAAAAAAAATCTGTAATAGGCAGTTTTGAAACTCATGACGAAAAAAGCCCCCTATTGGTTGGCGGTGAAAATTATTCAAAAATTATTATTTGGCTTAATGCCACACTCCCCCTAAACCCATATTATGTGGATGGTTTTTTGCAAGCAGATGATTATGTTTATCCTTATTCAAATAAAAAAGCATCCGTTTCATACACTGATGACGGATATTATTATGTTCATCAAGGGCAAATTGATATTTTCAATTTTTCAAGAAAACCGGGTTCTGATTCGGATATTCTTGTAAAAGAGCAGATTCCGGCTATGAATTTAAGAAATGAATTTAAGGATGTAATTACAAAAGGTAAATTTATCCCGCTAAAAACAAATAACAACAGAATTTTTGCCTACCAAAGAAAATATAATAACAGAGCCGTTGTAATAATTATTAACAGAAATCTTGCTAATTCTGAAGATGTAACAGTTAATTTAAAAAACATTAATAATAAATCAAAAATTAATTTTATAAAAGACAAAGATAATAAAATCTTTACCAATTCGACATTTAAAGCGAAATTGAAGCCTGCTGAAATTATTGTTTTTACTGTAACAAAATAACAAAAATAAACCATTTCAAGTATTTTCATATAAATTTTTGTTAAAACTATTGCCAAAACTTGAAATATAAGTATAATAAAATTTGTAATACAAGAGGAGGTTCATATGAACAAAGAAGAATTAGTAAAAGAAGTTGCAAAAAAAGCAAAAGTTTCACAAAAAGCTGCTGCTGATGTATTAAGCGCAACAATTGACACAGTACAAAAAACTGTTGCTAAAGGTAAGAAAGTTACTTTAGTTGGTTTTGGTACTTTCGAAGCTCGTAAAAGAAAAGCTAGAACAGGTCGTAATCCTCAAACAGGCGCAGCTATTAAAATCGCTGCTAAAACAGTTCCTGCTTTCTCAGCTGGTAAAAAATTCAAAGACGCTGTAAAATAGTTGTCTTTATTATAAAAACGGAGTTGAGCAATCGACTCCGTTTTTTATTTGTTATTTTTTAATTCAACGCATGATTACAATTAGGACATGTTTTAGCGGTTACTTTAACACTTGCATTACAATAAGGACATATTTTATAAACTTCTCCCATTTGAGGGTTCATTAAGTCTTTTTCCTTATTTTTTCTTTTTATCATGTCATATAAATAATAAACGTAATATGCTGCAACTATTAGTATAAAAATTGCAAGTGCAATAAAAAAAAGCTGTTTTGCGAACAATAAAACAAAAAGTAAAATAAAAAATATACTGATACACCCTGATAATTGATAATTATACATTATTATTCTCTTTCACTTTTGTTATAGATGGCGGCTGTATATATAACGGTTTTATTTTAGCCCAATTATAATCTTCTTTATTAATATTTGAAGAAACTAATTCAGCAAGGTAAATTCCGAAATTAATATTTGATTTTTGAAAATTAAAAGAATTTATACCATTTTCGGCTAAAAAATCATATATGGACTCATCTGTTATAATTTTTTCATTTTTAATATTACTAATTAACTCGTTTTTATCAATCAAAGTCGGAGGAATAACCGTTTCATTATTACAGTATTTTGCAAAATATACTTTATTTTTACGGGCATCAAGAGCAACTATAACATCAGTATTATATAGACACGATAATATTTTCAAAGAAGAAAAACCCAAAAGTTTTATACTAAATTGCTGACATAGCACTCTTGCAATGGTAATACCTGCTCTAATCCCGGTAAAACTTCCCGGTCCTATATCCACTCCAATTGCATCCAAATCTTTTATATATAAATTATACTTACATAGCAGATTTTTTATTTCAGGTATTAAAAAAACACTATGATAATTATCGTCTGTACTAACCAATATTTTAGACTCTAAAATTTTATCGTCCTTTTTTAAGACTATATATGATTTATCAAAACAAGTATCAAAAACCAATATATTCATACAGACAACCTTTTTAAAATTTCTGAACTTTTAGCCCCGAAAGCCGTAAAAATAAATTCGCGTTTATTTTCATCAATATAATTAATATTAAGCTCTATTCTGTCAAAAGGCAAAGTATCCCGAGAAAATTGTGCCCATTCGACAAACGTTAATATTTTACCCTCAGAATACTCTTCAAGTTCATTAATAATTGTTTTTATACCCTCATTTTCCAATCTGTATAAATCAAAATGATAAACTGGTATTTCACCCGATTTATATTCATTCAAAATAACAAAACTGGGACTGGTAACTTTTTCTTTAACTTGTAAATACTTACACACTAGTTTAGCAAAAGCTGTCTTGCCTGCTCCGACATCACCAAACATAGAAACGAAAGCTCCCGAATTTTTAACTGCCGATGCAAAATTTGAAGCCAAATTTTCCGTGTCATTTAAATTATTACATAATACGGAAAATGACATTAGAACATATCCCCGACGCCAAACGAGAAAGCACCTCGTTTATTGCCACTGCCGACATTAGTAAACGGAATACCATAATCAATAGATAAAGGACCAACACCGGGGATAAACATCTTGATACCGATACCGCCTGCAATACCATATTCGGGTCTATTATATAATCTGTTTGTAATTGAGCCGTTAAACAAATGCCCCGCATCAACAAACATTGTAAATTTGATATTATCCAAGAATTGAGCTTTTTCAATTCTATCTAAGAAAAAGAACGGAGTAGTCAACTCAGCACTAGCCATCATAAATCCTTCACCGGTACCGATTGTACTCATTCTGTAACCTCTTACTGTATAAGGTCCGCCTAAACTATATGCCATAACTTCAGGCATATCCCCATGAATTTTACCCGCAGCACGAGCCAATAGCGAGAATGATGATTTTTTCATAACAGGGAAATATTTTTTTATCCCGGCAGACAAAGTTCCATGGGTATAATCCAAATCAGTTAAATTAACATTTTCGCTATATCTCAAAGTAGCAAGTACACCATTTCTGGGATTTAACATATTATCTCTTGTATCATAAACCAAGCTCGGACCGAGAGTAAAATATGTACCGCCTTGTAATTGTTTAGAACGCTCCGATATCGGAATATTGTGAGCATTATACAAACGAGCAATTTTGCTGCTTGCACCTTCTTTTACTTTTATATATTCACCGCCAAATTTTATCGAACCTGTTAAATTTTTATAAGTTTTAAACGGACGTGATACAACAACATCAGCACCGAATCTTTGTTCAATAGCTAACGGCACCTGATAACTGCCGAAATCTCTGGCAAAAGCTTTAACCAACAATGAATTTTCAGATCCTCTTAATCTTGGCTCAAAGAAACTTACTTCTGCTTGTAAATTTGCATGATCTAATGTTGAACTATCTGACATAATTACGCCGGTCCCTGCCATAAAGTTTATTCCAACCCTTTGACCGTTGCCCATAAAGTTATTTTCAACAAAACCCGCTTGTCCGAATAACCCCGTTGCAGTATCCAAACCACCACCTAATGATATTGTACCTGTTCTTTGTTCTTCCAATACTATTGTTACATCATACAAATTAGGACCTTCATCACTTTTCTCAATTTTTCTGTTTACATCTCTAAAAGCTTGTGTAGAGTATAATCTCATTAAATCCGCTTTTAATGTATTTTCATTATATACACTGCCCGGAGTTGATAATATATTTCTTTCAATTACGAAATCTTTAGTCTTTTTATTACCTTCAAATGCAATAGAATTAATTATACCTTCTTCGATTTCAATATTAACACATCCGTCAGGGTCATC
This sequence comes from Candidatus Gastranaerophilales bacterium, assembly GCA_947624645.1. GTDB lineage: Bacteria > Cyanobacteriota > Vampirovibrionia > Gastranaerophilales > Gastranaerophilaceae > Avigastranaerophilus. The sequence goes on along the minus strand of CANQLG010000005.1, from coordinate 54,016 downwards.
CTGTACATTAGAAACTTTAGCCAAAACATACCCTTTAGATGCATACAAATCCTCTATTTTTGCAACAGCATCCGATAATGTCGTTAAATTTTGAGGTTGACCTTCCAATGGATTCAATATTGTTAAAATGGCACCGGTTGATACCACACTATTTCCGCTAACTGAAAACCCTGTTATAGGGATATTTTCTTCCAAATATATTCTTAAAGTTAATGAATCTTCATCAGTTGGAATCGGTATTGCTTTCATTTTTTCGGAGAAATATCCCGTCTTATATATTGCTTTTAAATTTTGTTGTACCAAATCTTTACTGTATGTATCCCCAATCTGCATATTCATAACTTTTACAATATCAGATTCTTTAATAAGATGGTTTCCTTCAAATTCAATCTTCGAAATTTTTGAAGAATCCGATATCTCAGATTGGATATCATCAGCTGCTGCGTAAATAATATTAGGCGATATTAGAAACACCGCACTAATAGCAACCATACTCGTATATAACTGTTTAAAGATATTTTTCATTAACTATTCCAAGATTATCTCAATGAAATTATACCATATACAAAAAAAACATACAAAAAAAAGGAGGATACAATTTGTATCCTCCTTTTATATCTATAACTTGTTTTATTACTGTAATCCGGCGAATTTTGGAGTTGCCCTGTCGATAGCCTTGCCTTCTGCTTCTTGAATGGCATCTAATTGTTTTTCGAGAGCCGTTACCTGAGTATCAAGTCGTTTAACTTCTAATTCTATTGCATTTTCTCTGATTGATACCTGATATATTTCTCGATTAATTTCATCTACATCACCTTGGAAATCGTTTTCTCTTGATTTTATCTCATTTTGTATGTCTTCTTTATCTTCATCATCAGCTTTAGCCAGATTGTCATACATTACTGCTAATTCTTGAGAAAGTGATGCCTGCATACTTGATAAGTTTTGATCCCAGCTTGTATGTTGAGTTGCCAGTGCCATCTGTTCGTTAGCTCTTTGAGTTTGCAGCATTTGGGCAGTATTTAACTGCATATCCAAAACTAATTTTCGCTGTGCAAATAATGCGTATCCCATTTTTCTATCCTCGGTTATTTTCCTCTTATATACATGAAAAATTTTTGTTTTCAATTCATGACTTTTTTAAACAATTTATTAAGAAATTGTTACAATTTATATATATTGTTTAAATATTATCCATATAAACAGATTATACAATATCTAATGAGAATAAAGATTTATTATATTTTATACACTGGGAACAATACTGTGTTTCTAAATAGCTTCGCTTAGAATAATCAGTAAAATCACTTCCGCATTTTCCCCTGTTATCACAAGATAATAGGGGACAGGTAAATACACCGTTTACGGTTAATGTTCTGCTTTTTGAACATTCTGTATTTAAATTCTCAAAATCAGTATCAGCTGAAATTTCCCAAGAACAATTCTTATTCATTAAAGGTATTATTTTAAAATTAATATCCGATGTTTCAAAATTTATTGATGAACATAAATCTTGAAACTCGGATTTCAATTCATTTTCATTAATATTTAAATAATTCACTATTGATAAAATAGGATTAAAATCATATTTAATAAGACTTTGGATAGCATGCACAGCTTTTCTGTATGCTCCTCTGCCTCGTTGTAAATCATTTTCTTTCTCAAGATAATGATCAATACTAATCATAAAAATAATTTCATTGCCCAAATTATTTTCTTCTTCAACTTTTTTTAAAAATCTCGCTTTTTTATCATTAATATTAAGTGCATTAGTATGAATAACAACAGAAGAATATTTTAGGCATAATCTTAAAATATGATTAAAGTCAGGATGCAGCATAGGTTCTGCTCCGGTTAGATGTATATATTGAAGTTCATTTTTATCAATTGTGCATAATGCCTGTTTTATTTTATCAATTGGAATAAAATCTTTGATTTTTTTGTCTTTAAAATCAATATAGCAATATTTACATCTTAAATTACAATTTTGATTTGTCATTTCAATAAATAAAGATTCCAGTTTCGACATGTTTACACAAGGTGCTTTAATAATTGTTTTATTCATAAAAAAATCCTCTTACCAATTCTTCAGAATAACTAATAGCACTTAAAATTTGCGTAATAAATTAGACATATGTATATAACCATAAGGGAAATAAATAATACACAAAGATGATTTTATTAAATATAAATAAATAATTTCCGAATATAAAAATACAGGAGGAAATTATGGCAAAAATTTTAGAAAACGAATTCGGCAGAAGAAATATCAGATTAAATGCAAATGATATTATTAATATTGTAAGAGAATATCAATGTGTAACAACGGGATGTCTAAATTATAATGAAATAAGAGATAAACTTAATAATATTGAATTATATTTACCTGAAGATATATAACAAGTATACCCATATAGAGAATTTAGTTTATACTTTGAAGATGTAATGTTTAATCATAGGAGGAAAAAACATGAGAAATATGAAAAACATTATAACGATGGTATTAATACTAATACTTCCCGTCAGTATATATCTGATAATGAGTAAAAATTCCGAAAATTTCAGTGCAATAGCAAAAGTAAACGATAACCCAACACTAATAACATTTACTTCAAATATGTGTGCAGATTGCAAGAAGTTAAAAGCAGTATTAAATGAAGTTCAACCGACTTATGAGGATAAAATAAATTTTATAGGATACAATGCTTTAGCCAAAGACAGAAATATACAAAATGCAATAAAAAAATATCAGGTAACTCTTGTGCCGACAATGATATTTCTGGATAGAAGCGGAAATCAAATAAATAAAATCGAAGGATTCATCCCGAAAGAAGAGCTTATAAATGAGCTAGAGGAAGCAATTAATGGATAATTTGGTTCAGGCATTTTCTCTCTATTCTGCAAACAATAATTACATATACCCAATATTGCTTGGTATAGCATTTTTATCAGGGATTTTGGCATCACTGACACCTTGCAGTTTAGGTATATTGCCTCTAATAATCGGATATGTTGGAGGATACTCAAAAGAGAGCAACAAAAAACTATTTATACAAATGCTTTCTTTTTCGTTTGGATTATCATTAATATTAAGCATAATAGGAATAATATGTGCTCTGACGGGCAGGGCTTTTACATCCGTAGCTTCACCGATAGTAATTTTAATATTTGCATCGGTAATAGTAATATTAGGATTAAATTTACTTGGAGTAATAGAAATACAATTTCCGTCAATAATAAAAAAGATGCCCCAAAACAGGGGCGGAAATTTATTTATATTCCCGTTTTTAGTGGGAGCTTTTTTTGCCTTGGCATCAAGCCCTTGTTCTTCTCCGATTTTAGCCGCAATTATGGCTGTCGCAACAATATCATCCAACATATTGTTTTCAATAGCATTATTATTTTGCTTTGCATTAGGTCAATGCATAATAGTGATATTTTTTGCTTTATTCACTTCTACTCTAAAGCATATGAGTGCACTCGCAAAATATACTTCAATTTTAATGAAGATTAGCGGTATATTGCTTATTCTTACAGGATGTTATATATACTATTCCATATTTTCAAGCATTTAAATTAAGGTTTCTTGAAAGTAAACTTTTAGTTTTCTTTCTTCCCATAATACGGAAATGATTTTTTCCTGCATCATCTTTTGTCCTGACTGCATATAATTTATCAGAAATTAAAGAATGGATTTCAGTTTCTTTCACTCCATCTTTAACGGTAGCACCAATAAACTTGGTTGCCTTATTCTTTTTATCGGTAATAGCTAACAAAGATAATAAAACATCAGCTTCGGCAGCTTCAGGGGAGACAACATGGGTTTTAGTTTCTTTTATTAAAGGAGAAGTTATATAATTTCTTGTAAAATTGCCGTCTTGTTTCATTTTGTGTATAACGCAAGTATAATTATTACCGTAAAAACCATTACTTTTCATTCTTGTTTGGAACAAAAAGCCAACCGCAGAAACATTCATAATACCTCGCCTTCCTTAATTATATTATATACTATTATTGTAGTTTTGTCCAGATTTTTATCAATTTTCTTTAATTTTTTAAACAATATTTTTCAAAATTGAATTTTTTATATTCAACTTTTTAATTTTTTAGTATAAAAATTTAAAAAAATGAAAAATATTTTATCAATTTTTCATTTTTTTCAAAATTTTACCTCAAATTTACTCAAAAAATTTTTACCTTGTATAAACTCTGGACAGCCGAACCTTAAGTCTGCAAAGCAATTCGTAGTTAATAGTATTTAAAATTTCAGCCCAAGAATCAATTGAAATAAAATTATTCTCATCCTGACCTAATAAAGTAATGACATCACCCTCCTTGGCATCAATACCCGTGATATCAAACATCATTTGATCCATAGTAATATTACCGATTTGCGGAATTTTTCTGCCTTTTAAAATCCCACAAATTTTATTTGAAAGTTTTCTGTCAACTCCATCAGCATAACCGATAGGGATTGTTGCAACCAAAGTAGATTTTTTGGCAACAAATGTATGAGAATAGCTGACACCCTCATCAACATTTGCGATATGTATATTTGTAATTCTTCCTCTTAAACTCATTGAGGGAATAAGATTTGGTATTTTTTTAACAAATTTAGGTAAATCAGGAATTAAACCGTATATTGCAAGTCCTAATCTGACCATATTATAATCATTATTTTTGTATTGAGCTATATTTGCGGCAGTATTAAAACAATGAAGCAAAAGATTATCAGTTTTGACTTGACTTATGATACTATCCCAAATTTGGAATTGACGTTGTGTTTTAAGTTCATCTTCGGCGCAGGCCAAATGTGTAAAAATGCCCTGAAGTTCAATAGATTTCATAGACTGAACTTTTTTTATATAGTCCACGGCAAACTCTTTCGGAACACCGATTCTGTTCATTCCCGTATCAAGTTTAATATGAGCTTTAGTCTTTAATCCGGTTTTTTTATATGTAATATCGGCAGCTTCCAAATGATTATCAAGAAATATAGATAAAGATATATCATTTTTTGCCGCATAATCAAAAGCCCAAACAGGTGCTGCTCCAAGTACTAATATAGGGCAGGAAAATTTATTATTTCTCAGCTCTAATCCCTCATCAACAGATGCGACACCGAGATAATCAACACCCGAAGCCAATAATGTCGGAGTTATCATAGAACTGCCATGCCCGTATGCATCGGCTTTTACGACTGCAAGAATTTTAGAATCAGGCTTTATAAAATTCTTTAATTCATTAATATTGTGTTCAATGGCATCTAAATTGATTTCGACCCAAGCATCACGTTTTGTATTTATATTAGAAAGTCTTTGAAATTTCATAATTATATTTTAGTGCAAAAAGTTACATCATGATATACTTTTAATAAATATTTAAAAGTTTCGGGAATTATATGGATAAAGAAGAACAATTAAAAATAATAAAAGATATGCAGGCGGTAGTCGAGCAAATGCGGCTGGATGATTTAGAAGAAGATCCGTCTTTAGCAAACAAAGAGTTTGAATGTTCTTGCTGCGGGAAAACGAAGTCACCGGCAGGCTCTATACAATACGGCAAATACAGACTGTGTAATGACTGCGTACTTTTGGCAGAAACCGGATTTGCACTGGGTAAATTTAAAACAGCAAATGACCTGATAAATGCAATGGAAGACACACGACTTGAAGAAATGTGCGAGTACATTAAACAGCAAGAAAAAAGAGAAACGAATTAATAATATGCACAGGTATACATATTTAAATGAAAATTTAAAAAAAGGCTGTCTTATAAGATGGCCCGAACAGTGTTTTCCCATGCCCGTATATATTGCGCCTTGCAGTTGGTATTCATTATCGGAAGCCGACAGATATATATATATAAATATGGTCATAGAAGCATTAAATACTTGGGAGAGTGTAAGTGCAGGCAAAATATCTTTTTATCTTGTGAACACAATGAATGAGTCACAAATGAATGTTGAATGGCGAAGAGTGGACAGAAAATCTTTAGGAAACTGCACATTTAATTATGATAAAGAATCAAGATTATATTCGGCAGAAGTTTCAATAGGTATATCTGACGGTATTATTCACAGAAAATATATGGATGAAAATGAAGTATATCATACAATTTTACACGAAATCGGGCACGCACTGGGTCTTGGGCATTCAAATAATCCCGAAGATATAATGTATACCCCTCATCAATACGGGGTAGTAAACTTATCAAAAAGGGATATAGCATCACTGTTATGGTTATATAATCTGCCGTACGGTTCAAGTGCTAAGAGCCTGAACGAAATATATTCTACTCATTACTCTAATATAGATGATATAATAATGCATATAGAATCAGGTAATGCCGAATCAGAATTTGAAAGAACTCTAAAACAATTGAAAAAACCCAAACGTGATTTGGAAGAAGAGCAAAAAAAACTCGCAGAAATAAAAAAATTTCAAATGTCGATGCAAAACGTTAAATTACCAAAAGAAATTATTGATAAGTTTAAAGATATGTAATTTTATGCAATAATATAAAAGAGCAGACGAACAATCGCGTATAAGAAATTATATGAGGAAAGTCCGGACACCCAAGGGCAGAACGACGGATAACATCCGCCGAAGGTGACTTTAGGACAAGTGCCACAGAAAAGTAAACAACCTATAAGGTTCAGGTGCAACGGTAGTGTAAAAGACTACCAGAGGTATTGAGAAATACCTGCTCGGTAAACTCCGTTCGGGTGCAAGATTGACAAAAAGGTTAAGGTGACCCGCCGTCTTTTGAAAAATCGCAACGAGCATTAGGGCAACTTAATGCCAAGACAGATGATTGTTTAGAAACAGAATCCGGCTTATGATCTGCTCTTTTTATCCTATTACAATTCCGTTTTGAGCCATATATTCGGATAGTTCTTCTATTCTGGCTTTATTTTCTTCCGTATTCGGATAATTTTTAACCGCTAAATCACAAATATCAATTTTATTTTTTTTCATAGCTTCAACATCCAACTCCGGACGATTTGCTATACTGGTTATTAAATCTAATCTTCTTTTTGCATCTAACCTTGACTGAACTTTAGGATAATTAGATGCATATATCTGACTTGCCGAAGCTCTATCCGTTAATGCCGCATAGGATGCTTCCAGTAAATATCTTGTTACGGCTGTTTCAACATCTTCAATTGCTTTATGTGCTTTTTGTATAAGAGTTTCTTCACCTAAATTTAAATTATCAGACTTACCAACAACATCCATAATTTGATATTTTTTTTCAATCAACTTTTTATGAAGTTCAAACCCTACTTTTACCGTATATGGTAATGACGGGTTCAAAGATATAAATGAAGTCATACCGATAAATCTGTTTAATCTTGAATCTGCGTATAACAATAACGGTTCAACGGGATATTCACTGTCATTGGGATCAATAGAGGTCTTAAATTGTTTGGCAAGTGTTTCCGTAAATACTTGAACTTCCGGAGGTCGTTCTCTATATTCTAATCTTGGCAAACCTGCATAACCTTTACGTATAAAACAATCCTGATTAGGATATTCTTGAGCTATTTCATTTAATAAAAGTGCGTCTTTTTTTAAAAACTTAGGAGGAGTAGTATTTTCTGAAACACTTCCCAAATCAACTATATCTTCTACATAAACACTTTTAAAAGAAACTTTGTCAGAGTTTTTTTTCATATTATGGGAAAAAGAATTTTTAAAATTAATAACAGGGGGAATTCTCATTACATACTCCTTAACATTTTCTACAAAATACAAAAATATAAAATTTGCCTGTAAATTAAAAGATGTAAAAAAAAATTAACAATTTGAAATAAATTATCAATAAAAAATATTCATATTTTTTAGATTTGTGAAAAGTAAGGCTATCTTCAGGTATATGAAAATAAGTTCATCTTTCGATAAACAGGACAGAATTATCCCTATTCAGTCCTTTAAAGGTATTCCCGAAACACCGATATACATGCCGAATATAGTTGGAAAACTCGGAAAAGTTGTAGGGGAATACGTAAATACGCCGGAGCAAAAATTGTTTCTGGCTACTACTGCTTTAATGTTTCAGCCTATGATAGACTTAAAATTTGCAGATGATGAAAAGAAAACAGATGCCGCAATAAAATCAGCTTCAAAAGCAATGGCAGGAGGATTTACCGGAGTTTTAATAAGAGCTTTATTTTCTAATATTACCAAACATTTTATAGGATTTAACAAACACAATTTCCTGAATCGCCACTTTTTTCCTGATGATGCCATTATTATGAGAGAGAGCAGTAATGCTATGGCAAACATACGAATGAAACAATATTGTAATACTTTAGGAACATTGTTTGCAGTTGTATTTATGATTTTATTTTCTAACTCGAAAATAGATGTACCGTTTACAAGTGATTTGCAAGATATAATCAGCGGTATAGCTAAAGAAAATAAATCTTGGCCAAAATCCATTCACGATGTATTAAATGCCCGAACTGATAAAATTAAAACTTGGTTCACAAGAAAGAAAGATTCCATACTAAATATTGAAAATAAAATTAAAAAAGTTCTGAAAGCCTTATCTGAAGATGTACCTGAAAATAAAGCCACGGAGGAACATAAAACATGAAAACTCCGTTAAATTATTTGCAGGATTACGTAATAGTTCCGGTACACAGATTTTACAAAAATTATTTGAGCAAAAGCGCTTTGCATCAATATTGTAAAAATGTAGCAAATTTTGTATTTAATTGCAGTAAAGAAACAGCATTTATTATGTTGTTCTTTAATGCAGTTTCAATATTATCAAGCCATATATCGCAGATTGGCGGGCTTAAAAAAAGTAAAAGAGAAAATAAAGATTATTTAATAACTCAAGAGAAAAAAGAGCTTGGATTGGATCTTATATTTACAATCATACCTCCGTTTTTAATTAATAATTATTTAAAAAAGAAATTAGAATCAGGAGTCTTAACAACAAAAGAAGCACGTGAAAAATTAATTAACGTAGCAGCACCGATAGTCGGAGCTTCAAGAGATGAATTATACAGTATTGACCATATAAAAAGTCTTAAGGAAACAGTAACTTCATTACTGTCAAATATAACATCAAGCATATTAAAAAATACTAAAAAGTTACCTAAAAGAGTTGAAAATATTTTAAAAAATGCTGATACAAAATTAAAGACACACCTGCCTAACTATGCCGAAAAAATACCTGTTCCGACATTGGAAGATATTGCAACAGATGTTGATAATTATGCAAAAGAAGGACTTGTAAGTTCTAAAATTACTAAACTATTCAGAAACGGAAGCGCATATGATGATCTTTGCGGAATGAATAACGGTATTTTAATTATGACTACCCTCGCATATACAATTATTGCAAGTAATATAATAATGCCGATACTGAAAAATAAACTTGCAAACAGAGAATACGAAAAGCAGCTTGCAAAAATGGGTGAAACAAAAGAAAGTTTAAAAAGAAAAAAACGGTTTGCATATACAAATAATCCGATTTTAAAACCCGAAGAAAACAGTGTATTTAACAATTTAATAAATCATAATATAAAGAATGAGCCTGATAAACCACCTGCTCAAATAAGAATAAAGCCGAATCCCTTCAGTAATTTTAATACATATCAATCTCAAACCAACGGCTTGAGAATTTAGTTTTTTATAAATATAATAAATATAACGCTTGTGTCCGTAGCTTAACTGGATAGAGCAAAGATCTCCGAAGTCTTTAGATGTGGGTTCAACTCCCATCGGGCACAAAATACTGGCATTAATTGTAAATTTATAATATAATTTTATTAAAGATTATTCCGGAAGGTAAAAATATGGCTAAAGATATAGACACAGTACCAATAGAGGTTATTATATTAACAGCAGACCATGAAATTAAAGGTACCGTTCATGTTTCAAAATATACTAAAACGAACAGAGAACTTACCGATTTATTAAACGATAAGGAAAAGAGATTCTTAGCCGTCACCAATGCAGAAATACTGGCAAGAAATTCCAACCTGCCGCCCAGAAGATATAATTTTATAGAAATCCATATAGATTGTATTATGATGGTTCACCCCTCAAGTCAGGTAGTATTCAGAGAAACAGGCAAAGCACAGGAAGATATCGCCCGTTTTAGAGAATTAAGAAACAAATTAAATCAAACAAAGCCGTTCTAAAATGATTTATAATAATATTTTACTGATAAACTTTGGGGGAATAGGCGATGAGATACTTTTTATGCCTGTTATACAAAGTTTAAGAAAAAAATATCCCCAAGCTAAAATAACTTTATGTTTGGAGGGCAGAAGTAAAAGTTTTGTTAATCTTACAAATTTAATAAATGAGTATTTCTGCATTGATATAAAAACAAAAAATAAATATATTGAGATGTTAAAATTATACTTTAAAGCTTTAACTGGCGGGTATGATTTAGTTATATCTTCGGGTGCAAACCCTTTAATCAGTCTTTTACTGTTTTTTACGGGGATAAAAACACGAGTCGGATACAAAACATCAAAATTAAGTTTAAAACTTTTGACCCATGCCGTTGAATTAAATCAAAATCAATATGCTGCGAAAATGTATTTTGACTTGGCAAAACCGATAACAGACGGTGAGTTTGAACTGCCAAAAATAGATGTCAAGGATTCCTCCAGAATTGAAAATTCGGTATTGATTCATCCTGGGGTAAGCAAAATAAGTGTTTCAAAAAATATAATTAAAATATTTGATGCCGAAGTTTGGGCCGAACTTATAAAAAAACTCCTAAAAAGCGGTAAAAAAGTGATATTGGCAGGCGGACCCGATGACGAAATTTGTATTTCAAAAATACGTCAGGCTCTAAATAATATTGATTTAAGTAATTTTACTGATATGTACGGTAAAACTAAAAACATTATGGATTTAGCAAAATTGATAAAAAGCAGTGAAGTATTAATATGCTCAGATTCGGCTCCGATGCATATAGGTATAGCTACCGATACAAAAACGATTGCAATATTCGGTCCGACTGATGAAAAAAAATTATTGCCCAAATCAGAAAAATTCATTGCAATAACAAATAATTCAGACTGCCGTCCCTGTTTGTGGGAAAAAAGACAAACAACCTGCAAAGAATTAAAATGTCTTAATATAAATACAGAACAAATTATAAAATATATATATCCTTAAACCTTCGGAGCAAAGTTTTGAAAAAAAACAAACCTTTACAATTTGATTTTAAAAATATTAAAATAATTACTTGTAATATTTTAATCTTTCTTGTTTTGTTTTTTATATTAGATAATTATATATACATAAAAGAGAGCAAGAAATATCCTCAATGGAAAGCCAAGAAAACATATTTATTTAATAACCCTCCGGTAAGAGAAATTGACGCAAGTTATATAGGCAGAAGTGAATTTTATAATTATCATCCTGCACCTCATCCACACAAAATTAATATAAAAAAAACAAAAACACAAATTAAAAATAATCCGATTATAATATTCGGATGTTCATATGCATACGGAAGAAAATTAAATTTTAATCAAACCTTCGGATACAAACTTGAACAGCTGCTGAAAAGGCCCGTTATAAACAGAGCTATTCCCGCTGGAGGTTTACAGCACATGTATTTTCTCAGTACTCAAGAGGAATTTTATGATTACATACCAAATGCAAAAGATTTTATATATATACTAATGAGTGATCATCCAAGAAGAATGCTTATATATTCTTTTTATCCGCACCTTGATTTTTTTATGCTTCACTACTGCATAAAAAATAACAAACTTGTTATGGATAATTACAAAAATCCTATAAAAAACTTTTTTAAATCGCTATACACAATAAAGGCTCTAAATCATTCTTTAGTATATAATTTTTTAAAAAACAGTAAAAATGCTGATAAAATAACGAATATTGAACTTTTATATTTTACAGAAACAAGAAAAAATATTGAGAAAAGATATAACCATAAAATCAACTTTACTGTAATAATATACGATATACTGCCCTATGAAGAAATTTTAAAATTAAAACTCAAAAAAAACGGCTTTAATGTTATTGATGCAAAAGAGATAACAAACAATGGAATATTAAATAAAAAATATTCCATAGAAAATGACGGACATCCGAGTGAAGAAGCTTGGAATTTATTAACCCCGCTTATTGCCGAACATCTTCCTAAATAACTTATTATATAAAGGATTTAATTTTATGAAAAAATTTATTATATTTTTTTTAACAGTTTTTATCTGCAATATGACTAATTACACTTTTGCAGAACAAAAAAATAATAATGAAAAAGCGCTCGGTCAACATTTTTACTTACTTGAAGATAACAATAAGTTTGGGGTAAAAGATAAACATGATAATGTTATAATTCCCGCACAATTTGATGATATAAAATATTTTGGAAATAATGAATTCATAGTAACTATTAACAGTAAAAAGGGAGTTTGTAATACAAAAGGCATTTGTCCTTATAGCATTATTTTTAAAAACATCATCCCAGTAAATTCAAACTACTTAATTTTCCAAGTTTCCGATGATAATTATTATTTAATTAATAGACAACAAGATACTGCACCCGCAATAAGAAGAGCCGAATTTATTTCCGACAGTTGGAAATATTATGTGCATTCATTTTATATACCCGCAAAAAATAACGGTAAATTCGGCATTATTAAATATAATGCATCAGAAAATAAGAGCGAAGAAGCAATCCCTTATATTTATGATGAAATACTATCCGCATATAATAAAGATGATGCGAATTTATATTATGTTGCAAAGAAAAACAACAAATTAGGGATTATAAATATCAATAAAGCCGAAGAACAAACAGAGTTTATCTATGATGAAATAACTCAATTAGGTTTCAACAGTGCTTATTTAAAATTAAAACAAAACGGGAAATACGGACTTTTTGATTTAAAAACAGGCATGCATACGGCTGCTAAATTTGAAGATATAAGAATAGGGAAACTTAAAACAGGCAATTTCGGTGAAAATATTGAAGTAATGTATGACGGAAAATGGCATTACATAAAAAAAGGAAAAGTAGCGGGAAGAATAGCCGCCAATGCCGGTACAAATGTTGCTATGGGAGTCGTCGCAATAGTCGGTGCGCCGATTGTAATTCCTTACATTTTGCTATGGGAGTTTTACTGTAATCATATTTAAAAAGTTTAAAAATATATCTTTGAGTTAATTGACAGCCAGGTAGCCAAAATAATAGTTTTGTAATATTTTTGTATTTAGAATATAATAATTCTTGTAGATATTAGGAATACAGTTATATACGAGGCAGTGAAATATTTATGTGTTTGGATTCAGTTCATTCATATAGGCATAGCCGCAGATACAAAAGCCATTCATTATTAAATCCGATTGATGAAAAAACATATTCCTGCTTCTGATAAATATACAGCTGTAAAAAATACCACAGATTGCCAACTATGTCTATGTGATAAACGCAAAATAACCTGCAATAAACTTAAGTGTCAATATAAGTACAGAACAAATTATAAAATTTATAAAAGACAAATAAATGAGCATGATCAATGAAAAAAATATTAAAAATAATTATAATTAATATAATATTGATTGTTTTAATAATTTTTATAACAGATGATATTGTCGCAAAAAATTACCTGAAAAGATGTAAAACAGAGTACTGTGAAAGTTCGAAAAAAACATATTTAATAAAGAATTTTAGAGTTCACGAAGTTTCTTTAGAAGCTTTAGGCAGGAAAATGCCTATAATAGAAGGAGTAGATTACGAAAAGCAGCCAATAACAGTATTTGGATGTTCTTTTGCTTATGGGCAATATATAAATACAGAAGATACATTTGAATATAAATTATCAAAACTTTTAAAAGTTCCTGTAATAAATCGAGCTTTGCCTGCAGGAAGTTTTCAACATATGTATTATCAATCAACTCAAAAAGATTTTTATAAACTTGTTCCAAAATGTAATAACGTAATATATATAATGATTGATGATCAGATAAGGCGTGCTCTTGTTGACTTTTTTGAAATTCATTGTGATCATTATTTATTACATTATTCAATAAGGAATAATAAATTTGTAATGAATAATTATAATAATCATTTTCAAAATTTAATAAGGTCACTATATATAACCAGAAAAATAAATCATAAATGGGCACAAATTGTTTTGAATAATGAAAAATTTAAGCAATTACCAATTAATTTAACCGTAAAATATTTTATAGACAGTCGAAATAATTTTGAAAAAAATTGGGGTAACAAAGTTAAATTCACGGTAATTATGTATGAAAATATAAAATATTCCGATGAAATAAAAAAAGAATTAGAAAAAAACGGATTTAAAGTAATTGAAACAAAAGAGCTGACTGATGCAGATTTAAATAAGCCACCGTATAAACGGACTGAAGATGGACATCCCACAGGTATAGCTTGGGATTTGTTAACTGATAAAATAGCAAAAAGATTATAATATTCTGCCTGACAAATACAGCAAATTGCAGACCGTGTCTATGGGATAAATATCAAACAACCTGTAACAAGATATAATATCTTAATATAGATTTAGATAAGATTATTGCAATTATTTAACTTATAAATAATGAATTCTTTTGAATCATATACTTTTATAAATGATTTATCTAGGGAAAAGTCATATTTTTTATCATCATTAGTTATGCGGAGTATGAATATATTCTTATTATCCCAGCCGTGTTGAGTTAAATATTCTTTTAGAGCCAATGGAGTAAAATTAATATTTGTAATTTCATCCCAAATTACATATTTAAACTTACTATTTCTTAACAAAGAAACTATATGATACGGAGAATTTTCGAGATAATAAGCAATTGCAACAGTATAGGGTTCATTAGTCGTTGTAATAACAGACGTATTTGGATTAATGTTCTTTTTTATCCACTCCGATACAATTTTTGCATCCGAATAATTATATTTAATATCTTTTATATAATAATTTATACCGTTATAAATTGTAAGAGAAAACAAAAAGAACAAAATAAGATTCAATTTCAGTCTGGGGAGGGTATTTTCATTTGTTTCATACACTATCCAAAAACAAAAAATTAATATTATATAAGCCGTAAATATTCTGCATACAAAAATATAAGGGTATGCCAGAATATACACAACAAACTGAAATAATATTGACACAAATGCAATAAAAAACATCTTTTTACTGTTTTTAAGTAAATATATAAATAATAATATGGACAATATAAAAACCGTAAGAATAAAAGGTATTTGCCAAATTTTAATAATATTGGATATAAAAATATCCTTATCATACAAATTTATAAAGAAAGATAAACAAACTTTATATATATTTGAAAAAATACCTGCTCCGTTTAATGAAATAAATTGATTTAAAGAAAGCGTATCATGAAGCTGAAAAACCGTATAAAATATTAATACTAACGCAATTACAGAAGAAATAATATACTTTACAATTTTTTCATTTTTATATTTTTTAATAATATTATTCCAAATAAAATCCGCTAAAAGCATACACGAAAAACCAAACATAATTACGTGGGTATTTGCAATTAATGATAATAAAATACAATACAAAAAAGGATGTTGTTTAGATTTTGAATATAAAATCGCAGCTAAAAATACTAAAACAGGAATGATAGAGTAACTTCTTGCTATAACAGGGAAAAAATAAAAAAAGCCTGCACTTAATAAAATAGAAATTTTTACATAAATATTAAAAGGTGAAAAATAAAATAATAAAACAACGGCAAATACTGAAGCTAACCAGCATATTAACTGCATAAAGATTATATTTGAAGATAATTTGGCAAAAGGCATTACACAAAAATAAAATAATGGAGGGTGTCCTTCAATATGGAGATGTTTTAACAACTGAATCGGTGACAAATGACTACATAACTGCCATACCTGTGCTTCATCAGACCAAATTTCATGATGAAGTAAACATATTAAAGTTATTACGGCATAAATAAATATGATTACAAAATATATCAAAAAATTTTTTTTCATCTAAATATTATAGCATGCATGTTTTTTTATTTTTAAATTATAATTAATAATGATAATTAGGAGAAAAACAGTGCTGAAAGACAGATATTTTCCGCAAGAAATTGAAAAAAAGTGGCAAAAACACTGGGATGAAACAAAATTAAATAAAGTATATAACGATAAAGATAAAGAAAAATATTATATTTTATCAATGCTGCCATACCCGTCAGGAAAACTGCATATGGGACATGTCAGAAATTACACTATATCTGACGTTATAGCCAGATATAAAAGGATGAACGGCTATAATGTACTTCATCCGATGGGATGGGACAGTTTTGGGCTCCCTGCCGAAAATGCCGCTATACAGCACGGTGCTAATCCCAAAAAATGGACTTTAGATAACATTGCTTATATGAAAAAGCAGTTAAAAGAATTAGGGTTAATGGTAGATTGGGATAGAGAAGTTACGACATGTCTGCCCGAATATTACAAGTGGACACAATATTTCTTTATACAAATGTACAAAAAAGGCTTGGCATATAAAAAAGAAGCTGCCGTTAATTGGTGTAATAATTGTGCAACAGTACTCGCAAACGAACAGGTTATTGACGGCAAATGCTGGAGATGCGACGGAGAAGTAGAGAAAAAATATCTTTCTCAATGGTTTTTAAAAATAACCGACTACGCACAAGAGCTTTTAGATGATATAGAAAAGCTAAAAGGCTGGCCCGACAGCGTAAAAATAATGCAGAAAAATTGGATAGATCGCTCAACGGGGGCTATTTTAAGATTTAAAGTTAAAGAAATAGAAGGCTTGGAAGTTCCCGTTTATACAACAAGACCCGATACCGCTTACGGTATTACCTACCTTGTTGTTGCACCTGAATACAAAGACATTGAAAAATTAACAACACCTGAAAATAAACAAGCAGTTGAAGCATACAGACAAAATGCCAGAAGAATGACGGAAATTGAACGTTTATCTACGGAAAGAATTAAAACGGGAGTTCCTTTGGGTACTCACTTAATAAACCCCCTAAACGGCGAAGAATTTCCGATTTGGACGGCAGATTATGCTTTGGCAGAATACGGAACAGGTGCCGTTATGGCCGTTCCCGCACACGATGAACGTGACTTTGATTTTGCAAAAAAATACAATCTTCCGATAAAAATAGTTATTCAAAATCCGGAAAATCCCTTAACCGAGTTAAAAGAGGCTTACGTTGATAAAGGCGTACTTATTAATTCGATGGATTGCAACGGATTGGATAATGAAAAAGCAAAACAGGTAATTATTGATAAAGCAATAAAAGGCGGGTTTGGAGAAGCCAAAGTACAATTCAGACTTCGTGACTGGTTAATTTCCCGTCAAAGATATTGGGGTACTCCGATTCCAATCGTTTATTGTCCAAAATGCGGAACAGTACCGGTTGACGAGAAAGATTTACCCGTTTTACTTCCTGAAGATGTTGATTTCAGTGTAAAAGGTATGTCGCCTGTTAAAACCTCCAAAAGTTTTAAATATACAACTTGCCCGATATGCGGCGGCAAAGCAGAACGTGAAACCGATACAATGGATACATTTATGTGTTCTAATTGGTATTTTTACAGATATACCGATGCAAGGAATCAAGATGCCCCGTTTGATAAAGACATCCTCCACTATTGGGCGCCTATTGACCAATATGTAGGCGGTATAGAACATGCAATATTGCACTTATTATATTCGAGATTTTTTACAAAAGCTTTAAGAGATTTAGGTATTATTAATATAGATGAACCGTTCAAGAACCTGTTAACTCAAGGTATGGTATTAAAAGACGGTTCTAAAATGTCAAAATCAAAAGGAAATACGGTAGACCCTGATGAAATATTCGCTAACTACGGGGCTGATACCGCAAGATTATTTATTTTGTCAGATTCACCGCCAAACAGAGATTTTGACTGGTCGGATGCAGGCGTTGAGGGCTGCTATAAATTCTTAAACAGATTATGGAGATTATATTCCGATAATCAAAATAATATTGATTTGAATTGCTCACTGCCTGACGTAAAATCGTTATCTAAAGAAAATAATGATTTAATTCGTGAAGTTCATATGACAATAAAGAAAGTATCACAGGATATTGCAAATGAATTTCAATTCAATACCGTAATTTCAAAATACAGAGAATTTACAAATGTTCTTTATGACTATCTGAGTGTAAAGAAAGAGCTTAACACAGAAGATAAACAAGTCTTAAGCTACGCACTTGTTACGTTTTTAAAGATGTTAGCACCCGTTTTACCTCATATGACGGAAGAAATCTATGAGGGGCTTGGCGGTAAAGACTCCATTCACAAATTAGAATGGCCAAAATATGATGAAGCACTGGCAAAAGCTTCTACAATAACTCTTGTTGCTCAAATTAACGGTAAAGTTAAAGACAGAATTGAAGTAGATGCAGAATCATCTAAAGAACAACTGGAAAAAATTGCTTTAAACAGCCCTAAAATAAAAGAACTTACTGATGGGAAACAAATTGTTAAAGTAATAGTAGTACCGGGGAAACTTGTTAATATAGTTGTTAAATAATAAAAATAATTGCAATAATAAAGAGTGAACTCCATTATGGAATTCACTCTTTAATTTTAAGTATAGCTTCTAAATTATTCCTCTGTATAAGTTAATTTAAAAGCAATAGCTGCGAGTATCCCGCCTATAAGGTTGGCTGCAATTGTCCAAATTACCAAAGAAACAGGTATAATACCAAGCATACCTACCGATAATGCAACGGCAGGATTAAATGCACCGGCACAAAGACTTCCGCCAACGGCAAATGCACCTGTTAAAACGGTAAAACCGATTGCCAAACCATAATAAGAATTACCCTCCGTATTTTTTGTTGTAGCTGTTTGTAATACCACATAACAAAGAGCAAAGGTAAATAAAATTTCAGCAATCAATAATCCCTTAAGATTAAAGTTAGCAGGTTCAATTACTATTATTGAACCTTTTGCCATTAATCCGAATATCAGAACAGCCAAAACACCGCCGATACATTGTGCAATGATATAAGGGATTAATTGTTTCCACGATAGTACACCTCTTATGGCTGCGGCTAAAGATACGGCAGGATTATAGTGTCCGCCTGAGATATGTCCTCCTGCATATACCATAATCATAAGCGCTGAAGCAATTGCCAATGGAGCTATCACTCCTTCAGAACCTAATAAAGCAGTACTTGCCACCGTCAATACGAGGAAAAATGCTCCTATAAGCTCCGTTAAATACTTTTTCAAATTTTCTTTCATATATTAACCTCCATTTGAAAAGACCGAACTAAGTTTAACATTTTTCCCCATACGATAAACCATTCTTATGATTGAGATTTTCTTACATTTATTTTGTCTATCAGAGGAGTTGCCACTGATAATATTATTGCGCCGAAAAATCCGTTCCAAAATCCGTCAATTTGAAATCCTGGTGATAATTTAGCAACTAATAAAAATAATAAAGCATTTATTACCAAACTGAATAATCCCAGTGTAAAAACATTCAAAGGTAATGATATTAATTGTACCAAGGGTCTTATAAATAAGTTTACTATACTTATCATTACAACTACAAAAAGGGCGCTTAAAAATCCCGTAACCGTTATCCCCGGGATTACCCAAGCTATAAGCATAATTATAAGCGCATATGCAATCCATTTTAATACTAAATTCATTTTATTTCTCCTTCATATAGAAAATAACACATTTCTATAAAAGCAAAATTAACCTTTTGTATATAAACACTATTTTTTTATATTTTTAGCAAGAATATAACCCCTGTCAATCAATTCAACCTGCAAATTATTTTCCTTTATTTTTTCAAGCGTATAATTTACAATTTCATATATATGATTAGGGATGTTATCTTTATTGGAGTTATACCACATCATCTCGACATCAAATGCCAAATGTTTTATTCCCGAGCTGATTGATTTATTTATCCAAGCATCAATTTCTTCTTTTGTATCATTAACATCGGGAATTAATATAAATTTTGTTTTTACTCTGTCATCTTTAGGCTGAACTAAAGCATATTTGGCAATATTTTCCCAAACTTTATCATAGAAATCAAAACGTTTAACTTTAACAAAAGTTTCTTTTGTACCCGAATCAACGGAAACAACTATGTTAACTCTGCCCTCTTTTATGCCTCGTTCAACAATAGGACTATATTTTGTTGCATTTGTAAGTACCCTGATGTTTGACAAATCATAGTCAATAAACAATTGAATCAAATCATCAAACTCGGGAGCAACCGATGGTTCTCCTCCCGCTATTGTTATATGACCGCCCTTTTTCAAATATCCTTTTTTTGCCATATCCAATATAACAGGATAAACATTATATTGTTTTTGATGCGGTTTATCGGCATCATTTAACCAGCAATATACACAATGCTCATTACATATTGTCCAATTATTAAAATTTATAAAAGATATATAATCTTTATTATCCCACTCCTTTTCCTGAAGATATATGCACCCTTTACATTCGGGAATAATGTTGCCCTTTTGCATTTGTCTTCGGTATTCTTTTTTTATCTTAAAAAATTTTTTCCAATCAAGTACTTCACCATAGTAATTTTCTATGATTTTTTTATATCCTTTATCGGTAGGCGGGATTCGGCAGCAAAAATTTATACTGTCCGTAAAAAAATCTAATCCGTGTTCTATTAAATCGCAGCTTATATATTTTTTCTTTTTATTAAAAAACATCATAGTTCAAGCTTTAACTCTCCGTCTATATCTGCTTTAATTGCTTCTGTTGAAGAATTAAGATAATATGACCTGAAATCATTTATATTTTTAATCATTTCATCTAAAGTAAAGTACATATCATCATTTTTTATTTTTGATAATTCAATCGGACTTATAGATAAAATTTTATATTCATTATCATCAATATGTTCAACTTGAAGCATACCTGTATTTTCCAAAAGATTAAGCGCACATTCCAATATTTCCTTATCAACACCCAATGCACAAGATGCCCTTTTTATACTAAATTTACCATCTAAATGAGTCAGAGCATATTTTATCATACCTGATAATTTTGATATAAAATCATCTTCCTGTACTTGGCTAATATCAAAATTCATCAAATGAACAATCTTTGCATCGGTATATTTTAATATTCTGTAAAAGTCTTTAACACTGTTTGGGCAGTCAAAAAACATAATCTGTTCCGTATTTTCGGGGATATTATCCGAAGAAAATATTTTATTTTCAATATTTTCAGGCAAATTTAATTTCTTTTTAAGATTCGGATTTTCTAAAAATATTGCCGTTGATTTTTTCGTTGATAAAATAAAATCCAACACCTGCATTAAAATATTCTTTTTATTTCTGTGATCCAAAAGCCTGATATCGGTCTTTTTTAATGCAGCAGTGTGTATATCGGACAAAATTAATTGAACAATCGTATTATTGTTAAATAAATTGAGTTTTAAAGAAAATAAAATATCCAATTGCGAATTAACAGGAATATTAAACTCGGAACAATTCCATTTAACACATTCCAATGGGTTTAAAGAGTTTTTTGATACAAACATCTTTAAGTGATTGGCATTTTGCCCCATCATTTTGTAACTATTTAAAACAAGGTTATTCATAATAAATAACGGTGGAGGGTTTCCTGCGCCAAAGGGCTGCATTTTATCAATTAATTCCACTGTTTTTACATTAATATCACAAGGTTCCAATACCATATCAGCCTCAACCGAAACTGATAAATCAAATCCCTGTGAATGTTCTTCTAAGGTTTGAATAAGCAGTTTTTTAAAGTTTTCGAACGTTATTTTATCCTTATTAAATGAAAAACCCGCAGCCATTTTGTGTCCGCCGAATCCCTCAAATAATTCTTTATGTTCGGATAAAACATTATGAATATTAATTCCCGATATACTTCTGCAGGAGCATCTTATAATATTCGGATTTATTGTATCAGTTGTCATTAAAAAAACGGGTTTATTATATGTTTCAACCAGCTTTGATGCAACAATTCCAATAATACCCAAATGCCACTCGGAATTATGCATAATTATACTTGTTTTATTATTATTTATGTCAGCCTCATACATTTTTTTTGCTGATAAAAACGTTTCTTCACACAAATTTTGTCTTAGCGTATTTAACTCATTTAAATGTTTAACCGAATTTTCAATAGCGGCATCATTGTCAGAAATCAGCAAAGTAATAGCACTTTGAGGAGAATCAAGTCTTCCTGCCGCATTTAATCTGGGGACAACCGTAAAAGCAACCGTTTCTGATGTAATTTTTGTTATATCATCAACGGAAGCACTTTCAAGCAGTTTTTGTAATCCCTTATGAGCACCTTTTTTTATAAGTTCCAACCCCATGGAAACAAGGCTTCTGTTTTCATCTAAAAGTTCAACAACATCTCCAATTGTTCCCACCGCTACTAAAGGCAATAATTCATGAATATATTCTTCACATTTATATTTTTCAAGGAGTTTACATACAAGTTTAAATACGACACCTACTCCTGCCAAATAACTTAAACTTTTTATCTTATCCAAATCAAGATTGGCATCAATAGCATCTTTCACTTTGGGATTTATTACAGCAAATGCTTTTGGCAATATTTCGGGAGCCTCATGGTGATCGGTTATTATTACATCCGTTTTAAATCCCGATGCGAAATTAACTTCATTTACATTAGAAATTCCGCAATCAACCGTTATAATAAGTTTTGTTTTTTGTTTGGATATAATTTTTACAAGTGCTTTAGTATTAAGCCCATGGCTTTCCGTTGCCCTATCAGGCAAATAATAATCAACATCTGCACCGATTTTTTTTAAAGTCAAAAACAAAATCGCAGTTGATGTAACACCATCGGCATCAAAATCTCCGTATACTGTTATATGTTCTTTGTTATTTACGGCATCAGCAATTCGTGAAACCGATTTTTCCATATCTACAAATACATCGGGATTGATAAATTCAGCCTTTAGCGGATTTAAAAACTTATAAATTTTTTCGGGAGTATCAATCCCCCTGTTTTTAAGCAAAACAGCAAGAACTCTATTCCCATCGCAGCTGTCAATAAGTTCTTCTGTTACCTCATTATCTTTTGTAATCCACTTTTTTTGTAATGACATTTTTATATCTTATTCTTGTTCTTGCTCATGTTTTAAAGCTTCTATATCTTTATCTTCCTTGATTTTATCAATGACAATCTTTGCCATTTCTTTTGCCACAATTTTTTGAGTTTCTTCGGGAGAATTTTGCAGCATATTTATTGCAGCCCTAACGGTTCTGTCTATATCGTACCATCTGGAATTGGCACGTGTATCCATACCTTCTTCCACCGCATCTATTATCTCATTAACATCCGTATATTCACTGAATGCAAGATTATGTTCGACAATTATTTTTATTAAATTTAAAGCAACTTTTATTTGAGTTTCATCATCCGAAGCTTCTAAAGTCTGCATTGAGCGTGATAAAATAGGATCTTTATCATACCATCTTCTTTGCTTATTATTATATTCTTCTTTCATTTTTACCTCTTTCTTATTAGCCGTTTTTAAATTTTACTCCGTATTCAGGCTCCGGATACTTCCAAATGATATTCTTTTTTGGACAAGCAACTTTACAAGCTCCGCATTCCAAACAATTTTCATATCTTATATGTAAAATACATTTTTCCTCATCCCAGCTATATACCTGAGCAGGACATATATATGTACAAGGTTTATCATGACATCTCATGCATATATCGTTATCAGCCGATAAATGACTTTCATTACTTTTATTATATTTTAATGTAGCAAGTTTATCATTAATATTCATCTTTTTATACATTTCTCCATAGCAAAAAATGCAAAAGGTATCATCTTCAATATTAGCCCCGACCTTAATATTTTGGAAACCAATCTTCTGTATTTTGCCCTTTTTGGTATTTCATCGGCACTTGATAATACTTCAAAAAAATCGCACGCAATTTCAGGCAATAAGCCTGTAAGTGTTTTAATATGTTTTTTCATAAATTTAACAGTGTTATTATGAGTTCTTAAATCTTTAATAATAATACTGTTTTTAAGTTTTTGATAATATAAAGAAAGAGTTGAAGCAGAAAAATCACCTTTTTCTATTGCAAATATTGCGGTTTCGGCAGCAAGCCTGCCGCTCAACATTGCAAGATTTGTTCCCTCTAAATGTATATTATTAACGAATCCTGCAGCATCACCTATTACCATAACCCTGTTATCATATACTTTTGGTATATTATTAAAACTGCCCTCGGGTATCATGTGTGCGCTGTATTCAATAACTTCTCCGTCTTTAATGTAAGGTGCTATTGACGGATGAGATTTTAATTCTTCAAGCATTTCATATATCGGGATTTTTTTCTTTTTTAATTCATCAAGAGATACGCCTAACCCGATTGAAACAGTATCTTTATTTGTATACAAAAATCCCATTGCAAAGATATCTTTTAAAGGCCCGCCCAAAATTCTGACGGCACAGCCTTGGTTTTCATCCAATTGGAATCTGTCTTGCAAACGTTCAGGATGAAGTTTTATTACTTCTTTAACATTTATTGTAAGATCTTCATCATTAAATTCTTTTCTTAATCCTATTTGTTTTGCAAGTAAAGAATTAACTCCGTCTGCAATTATGACAATATCCGCATAATAATTTTCAAATTGGGTTTTAACCCCGACAACTTTTCCGTTTTCAATAAGGAGCTCTTTTACCAATGTCTTAGGAGCGAAATAAGCTCCTGCTTTTTGTGCTTCTTTAACACACCAATTATCCCACTTGGAACGTATTACCGTAAAAGCCTTATATGAACCTTTTGAAGAATATCTGTATGAATATTGAGTAGAATCATAATCGGTGAGCATAACAATTTTTTGTTCCGTAACCGAGCGTTCAACGGGGGCACTTTGCCAAAACTGTGGGAAAATTTCTGCCGTTTGTTTTGCATAAATACAGCCGCCGAACATATTTTTATCACCGGCCTTATCGGCTCTATCTATAAGCAAAACTTTTTTGCCTGCTCTTGCAAGTACTGTTGCGGCACTTACACCAGCCGGCCCCGCCCCTACTATTATTACTTCAGCTCTATTATTTTCCATATATTTATTATACTATCTTTATTTCGCTTATAGCAACCTGTTTACATTGTAAAGTTATTTGATAATTAAAGTAATATACACTAAACTATAACCATGCTAAGAAACATTATTTTTTACTTTTTGGTACTGATACAATTTATAAATTTTGCTCAAGCAAAAATAGATGTTGTTTATCCCACACAAAAAAATACAACAATAAATGCACCATCAGTATATTTTATGGGAAATACCGATAAAGGTGCTGATTTTTTTATCAATTCCGAAAGTGTAAAGTTATGGGATAATAATTTTTTTGTACACGTAATTCCTTTAAAATACGGAAAAAACGAAATAAAATTAACCTCAAAGTATAACAATAATTCTGAATCCGTTATTTATACAATAACAAGAAATAAGCCCTTGGCACAACCAGCCGTAAAAAGTGAATTTATACAAAAAAGCCCTGATAGTGTTCTATATTCAAAAACAATAAATGACAGAGCTACCGTAAGAGAGAAACCCTCAAAAGCTTCAAACAGGGTCATTGACTTACAAAAAAATGTTGTATTATACCTTACGGGTCACAAGGGGGATTATTATAAAATAGATGAAAATTCCATAAAAGAATTTTGGATTCATAAATCTAATATTATTGACCCCATACAAATGCAAAAGAAGATGAATCCTACATTAAAAAAAATAAAACATTATTCCGATGAAAATTATGATTACAGCAAGTTTTATCTTTCGCATCCCGTAATGTATACACTAAATCAAAACGCAAACAGCATAAAATTGACATTATACGGCATAATACAAGAAGATAAAGACGGCTCAAAAAAAACAAATTACGAACATAATTTTGGATATGACAGCCCGATACAAGGTTATGACGGATATTATGAAGACGGAAATTTCATATTCAAAAAGGCAAAGCTTCCTGAGTTTGATGTAAATTCGCCGCTTAAAAATGTAAAAGTATTTGTAGATGCAGGTCATGGCGGAAGTGAAAAAGGTTCGATTGGGCCGACAAGGATTAATGAAAAAGATATTAACCTTGCAATAAGCAAATACCTTATAAATTATTTACAATCAGACGGAGCAAAGGTATCATATTCAAGAATTGATGATACAAAAGTCAGCCTTTATGACAGGGTAAAAAAAGCAAAAGATAATAATGCCATGATATCAATCAGCATACATAATAATGCCCTACCAAGCGGTAAAGACCCCTATATGTTGCACGGAACAGAAGTTCATTATTACAACGAAAATGCAAAAAAGCTTGCCGAAATAATTCAAAAAAATCTTGTTAAAGATTTAAATCTTAAAGATAACGGAGTTCATAAATCGAGTTTTGCACTTAATCGTTCGACAAATCCGGTATCAGTTTTAGTGGAAATTGCTTATATGATAAATCCTGAAGAATATCTGAAACTGCAAGAAGAAGAATTTCAAAAAAAGGCTGCATTATCAATAAAAAAGAGCTTAGAAAATTATATGATTAGTATAAACACAAAGTAATATGATATAATAACACAATGTATGGAATTGGAGCTGTATATGATAAATTGCGAATATTTAAAGGAAGTAATAAACACCACTTCAGAAAAAAATAGTCAGGAAAAAGAATTTGTACAAGCAATGCAGGAGGTATTAACCTCACTTGAACCCGTAATAAAAGAAAAAGAAGAAGAATATAAAAAATACGGATTATTGGAAAGACTTGTTGAGCCTGAAAGAATAATATCATTCAGAGTACCTTGGGTTGATGATAGAGGGCATGTTCAAGTTAACAGAGGATACAGAGTACAATTTAACGGTTCCATAGGCCCATATAAAGGCGGATTAAGATTTAATCCGACAGTAAACCAAAGCATAATGAAATTTTTGGCATTTGAACAAATATTTAAAAATGCCCTGACAGGTTTACCGATAGGAGGAGGAAAAGGCGGAAGCGATTTTGACCCTAAAGGAAAATCTGATATGGAAATTATGCGATTTTGCCAAAGTTTTATGAATGAGCTTCAAAGACATATCGGGCAGGATGTGGATGTACCTGCGGGCGATATAGGTGTCGGAGAAAGAGAAATAGGATTTTTATTCGGGCAGTTCAGAAAAATTAAAAATACTTATGAAGCAGGAGTATTAACGGGAAAAGGATTATCATACGGAGGTTCTCTTACAAGAAAAGAGGCCACCGGCTACGGTCTTTTATACTTTATGCGTGAAATGTTAAAAGCTAATAATATTAACATTGCGGGTAAAAAAGTTATTATATCGGGAGCAGGTAATGTTGCAATATATGCTTGCGAAAAAGCGATTCAGATGGGCGCCAATGTAATTGCAATGAGTGATTCTAACGGATATATATATGACAAAAACGGAATAAAACTTGACTTTATAAAAGAAATCAAAGAAATTAAAAGGGGCAGGATAAAAGATTATCTAAAATATGTACCTGATGCACAATATGTTGAGGGCTCCATATATGATATACCTGCTGAAATTGTTTTGCCTTGTGCTACGCAAAATGATATTAATCTTCAAACGGCGGAAAAACTTGTATCTAACGGTACAATAGCAATAGGCGAGGGCGCAAATATGCCTTGCAACAATGAGGCTATAAATTATTTACTTGAAAATAAAGTTTTATTGGCCCCGGGCAAAGCTGCCAATGCAGGCGGCGTTGCCACTTCAGCCCTTGAAATGAGTCAAAATTCAATAAGAAGTTCTTGGACATTTGAAGAAGTAGATAAAAAACTTGAGCAAATTATGATTAATATATTCAATCAGTGCAAAAGTGCTGCCGATAAATATAATCTCGGTACCAATTATGTTGCCGGAGCAAATATTTCGGCATTTAAAAAAGTTTCAAATGCTATGATATCTCAAGGAATTATCTAGTTAAAACTTGATTAAATTTTTGAATTTACGACATATTAATTTAGTTCGTGACGGAAGTCCCGCTATTGTAACTTGCGCATTAGCTCCGCCAATCCACCATGCTAAAGCGGGGAACGTCGATTCGTAACTGACAACCATTTTATTACATTTCGATAACATAAATAAGTCCGCTGCGGCATCTGTCATTGAGTTATAGTCCTTATTCGGCAGATATATAACTCTTTGTCCGTATCTTTCAATGAATTTATTTAAATCTTCAACATTCATTGTACTGATATAAAACTTCGTATCCTTAGGATATTTATCGAGGATACTAAAATATACATTTATATCAACATTTCGATTATGTTTTGACCAATCAAAATTATTACGAATTTGAACGGCAATTATATTTTCTTTTGCTACGGATATTATTGAATTAATTCTTTCTGTTACCGTCTTTGAGGGTTTTAATCTGCTAAAGAACGGCCGATATATATTTTTTATTTTTTCGGGGATTCTGTTATACTCTAAATCAATACTGTACCCGTTTGGAGTATCTCTATACAAATATGCAAAATGCTTTTTTAAACCGTCATTTTTTGAAATGTATAAACGCCATCCTTCGGTATAACATAAAGGTTTATTATCGGGAGTAAATAAATTTCGTTCTATTAAAGTCTCATTTTGCTCAATGACATCATAATCCCAATCAAACCGGAATAAATCAAAGAATTTTGCGCTTACCCAGCCATTATCCGGCCACCAAAGCGTAAAATCTTTCATATCATATATTCTTATAACGGAAGCCATAAAGAAAATACGATTACCTATACCGCTATCAGAAGCAAGAACTATATTTTTTTCATCAGTTTTTGCTTTGGATACCTTTGTATCAGTCATCAATTTCGTCTTCCAGTTCTTCTACATATTGAGCTACTTTATTTAATTCATCGTCATCTTCGATAGCTTCAAAAGAAAATTCTTCACCTTCTTTTTTTAATCTCATGACAAGTAATTCTTCATCGTTATTATCTTCAATTCCGATGGGAAGAAGCAGAGCATACTCAATATCATCAACAGTAACAATATCCACGAGTTCAA
Organism: Candidatus Gastranaerophilales bacterium; assembly: GCA_947624645.1. Lineage (GTDB taxonomy): Bacteria > Cyanobacteriota > Vampirovibrionia > Gastranaerophilales > Gastranaerophilaceae > Avigastranaerophilus. Next base: position 24,915 of record CANQLG010000005.1, on the reverse strand, counting down.
AAGAAACTTTGTTCCCTTGTTCATCAAAGGTTTCTATTATATCTTCTTTTTGGTCAGCCATTTTTTCTCACTTTCTATCTAAATATTGTTGTAAAATTAAACACGCACTTTTTAAATCTACCAGTTGTTTATTTTTAGTATATTTATGTCCTGTTTGCGCAAGAATATATTCTGCCTGTTTACTGGAAAGCCTTTCATCTTCAAAGATTACTTCATATTCATCTTTAAAGTTATCGGCAAAACTAATACAATCCTGAGCCTGTTCGCCTATTGTATTATTCATATTTTTTGGCAAACCTGCCACTATTTTTTTTACATCATTATCTTTACAAATTTGCTTGATTTTTTCAATCGCTGACTTTTCGGGCTCTCTGGATATAGTTTCAACCGGATGAGCTATTAATCCCATTATATCGCTCATTGCAATGCCTATCCGTTTTTTACCTATATCTAAACCTATTATTTTATTCATTTATCCAATTCTTATCTAAATTATGTACTATAAATTCCAGTTTTTGAATATCATATATATTATCCTGAGTACCTTTTTTGCTGAATATATTTGCAGTTTTGGATAATTCTTTTGTCTTGCATATTAATGCAATAAAATGGTTAAATACACTTTTTTGGATAATTACAAGTTTAAAGGTTCTGAAATGCTCTTTATTTTCAAGCATATTATAAATTATATCTGCATCTTCAATCATATTATTTGTTTTTAGAAGATACACCAAATCGTATATTTTATTTTTCCATATTGAAGTAGTTTCATCATCAAAAACTTTATCATATTCATTTAACAATCTGTCATTGATATTATTTATATCAAATTCTTCAAGGTTATATATATCTTCTACGATTGAATTTAATACATCATTTTCACTCGGAGTAATAAACCATTTATTAAGATAATCATTTGTTAAAAATTCTAAAACTGTTTGTTTAGATATTTGATGAATTTTGAAATTTTCTTTACTAAAATCCTTAAAAGAAAAATTCAAAGTACCTATATCACTCAGCATCGGATTCCAACAAATAAATTCATAAGGGAATTTACGTTTTTTTTCAATTGTTTTATCGATGGCAAAATTAATTTTAGATTTAACATATTCGGGAGAAACTATATATTTTCCGTCATCGGAGTTAAATCTGGTAATAATTTTAGTTAATTCCTCATCAGATATATTATAAAATCCGAAGCAATCAATAACACCAAGTTTGTCATTGATAACAACCGCAGATAAAGAACAATTATTATCTTCTAAAATTCTTGAAATTAATAGCGCCTGATTACCGTTTCCGTCAGGAATCGTTACATAAAATTTATAGGGTTTAGAGTTTTTAACAATATTTTTAAAATACTCTTGTGCAATTTGCTCTGAGGCGCCTGAAAATTTTAATTTTTTTAAACCGTTTTTGCACGCCTTTACAATTTCAATATTATCGGAAGTTTTAATTAAATATTCAAACGGAGCTAAAGCAAGTGACGATTTTGAATCGGACAAAACAGATATAATCTGCAATAAAAATGAATCTTCAAAATCCGAATATAATACTGGATATAAGATATTAGCCAATATATCCCCCGTATAATCCAAACAAAGTGATTTCAAAAGTATATCTCTATCCTTATAATTAACCGCATATATAAAATCCAAAAAATCAAGCATAGATTCGGGATTAAATACTGCACTGTTTAAGAGTTTTTTTGTTTCAATATCCAAAACTTCTTCAGGATTATCAAAATATTTCGGGATATCGTCATAATTAGTTGTTTCACCAGCTATACGGAGCAATTGAACAAGTTTATATTTAGACTCATCATTGTATGAAGAAGACTTTAAATATTCAAATACCTTATCACTTATAATTTGTAAGGGAATTACTTCCTTGATAATACAAGCAGCCAATGTATATTCCTGTTCATCCATTTTGATAAATTCTTTAATAAATATATCTAGTAAGGATTGAGTATCATCAATTTCCGAAAGTTCTTTAATAATTTGGTTATATTTAACTTCATCAAGAGAAGAAAGGAGCTTGATTTCGGAAACACAAGCCAATACTTTAGCTCTTATTTGTAGTTTTGATAATTTAGCCATTATTTAATTTTGCTCCAAAAGATATCAAGTATTTTTTGAGCTTCACCTGATGGAAGTTTATCTTCTAATATTAAATATTGAACCGCAATCATTGTACATTCCGAACAAATATTAACCCCCGGGCCCTGAACCATTTTAGCCACTTGAGTATTAGGTCTGCCGCAGAAACTGCAATAAACCAATTCAGAATTTTCGCTGTGCTCTTCTTTCTTGTGTTCTTTTACTTTTGAATTTCTGGCACTTTTTAAGGATACAATTTTTTCAGAATCACTCATATTTATCTCTTTTTTTAATATACTCCATTTATTGTATACTATTTTCAAAATATTGCAAAATTTTCTGATTTCCGTTATAGTGAAAAAAATTGTTAGGGGATTTTTATGAAAAAAATACTTTTGTTATTTACAGTATTGTTTGTTTCGGTAATAACAACAGCATGTATAAATAATTTAGCTATACAAGAACTTAATAATAAAGCTGAAACATATATAAACAGCGGTGATGCAGAAACTGCTATATGCAGATTAAAGTCCAGTTTGGATTTAGATAATAATGTATATCAAACTCATTATAATTTGGCTGTTGCCTATAACAGTATAGCTGATTATGAAAATTCTATTGAAGAATTAAATAAAACAATTGCATTAAATGCAGAATTTGCTGATACATATTATACTTTAGGGCTTGTAAAAGAAGCTCTTGCCTATGAGGTCATAGAAAATAACCAAGATGAAAACGGAAATCCTTTAAAATTAACATCAGATATTATTACTAATTTTACAAACACAGCGACTGAAGCTATTGATGCGTATAATACATATCTGGCAAAAAAACCTGATGCTAAAGATTCCGAACAAATAAACGGCAAGATTGCGGAATTAAATGAAAAAATTAAAGAATATGCATCTCTTATTGAATAAGAGGAATTATGTTTAAATCACCCGGAGCAATTGCTTACAGTTTTTGGAATATTGACATTCATTACTACGGTATTATTATGTCTTTATCAATGTTAGCAGGAATAATAGCCGTATTAATACTACAAAAACGTGTATTTAAAGAGATTTCACAAGATAATATATATGATTTGGCATTAAACTCAATAATATGGGGGTTAGTAGGAGCAAGATTATACTTTGTATTGGCGGATTATAAATTTTTTATTGCGCATCCGATTGAAATCGGTGCCGTATGGAACGGCGGAATATCTATACAAGGCGCAATAATAGGCGCCGTTCTGGCAGGATTATGGTACACAAAAAAGCATAATCTCAGTTTTTTATATTGTGCGGATTTATTTACTTTCGGACTCGTTACCGGGCAAATTATCGGCAGATGGGGCAATTTTTTTAATTCCGAAGCCTTCGGTCTGCCTTGCGATTTACCTTGGAAATTATATATTCCGTTAGCGTCAAGACCATTAGATTATATAAATTATAATTATTTTCACCCTGCTTTTTTGTACGAATCCGTTTTAAGTATCTTTATACTGATTATACTTTTACTCGTATTAAAATTTTATAAGCAAAGGAAAAACGGATTTATATTTTTTCTTTATATAATGCTGTATTCTGCTGCAAGAATAATAGTTGAAACAATCAGAATCGACAGTGTTCTTAATATAGGAGTATTCCATATAGCACACATAACATCACTAATATTTATAATTATTGCCGCAATTTGTACGGGTATTATTTACAAAAAGCAAAATTAAGACTATTTATAATCAATTTGAATTATAATGAAAGAATGAAGAAAAAATATATTTGGTTGATAGAAATAATTGTATGGCTTCTTATAATCAGTATAAGCGTATTCGGATTTATATATAAAACGGCGGTAAAATCAAATGCACAAAATATATATTATCTGTTTGTCGATGATGCCAACGGGCTTGTAAAAGGCTCCAATGTCAGATTGATGGGAATAGATATAGGATATATAAGACAGATAAAAATATTTGACAATAAAGTGTTTGTATCATTTCTTGTTACAAGGAAAGATTTAAGTCTGCCGAAGTGCGCAACGGCAAATATATCATTCTACGGGCTGGGCGGTTCCACATCCTTGGAATTAACGCCTAAAATCCCGACATCAGATGATATAAATGAAGAAATTATTCCGTCAAAAGCATATAGAGTACAGGATTTTTGGGACGGACAAAAATTAACCGCCGAAGTAATGATTAATATATACGGTGCTATCGGGCGTACAATAAATTCAACAAAATTAGTAGAAAATAAACAATATCTTAAACAAAATTCACTGCTTGAAAAAATTATTACAAAAACAGATGATATAAATAAATCTCAAACGGTTTTCATTTATAATTTAAGCGAAAATACCTTGAATTATGAGCCGAAAGAAACAATACAAGAACTTGAAACAGAGGTTAAAGAAGATGAATAGTTATAAAAACGTATCCGTAATAAATCATCCATTATGCGAGCATAACCTCAGCATAATAAGAGATAAAAATACAACAGCGGAAGTTTTTAGAAGTGCCGTAAAAAGAATTACTTATTTATTATTTTATAAAGCTTCCGAAGAATTGGAAACCGAAGAAATAAAAATAACAACTCCCTTAGAAGAATGTAATAGTAAAGTATTAAGCAATAAAAAAGAGATAATAATAGCCCCAATACTGCGAGCAGGGTTAATATTTTCCGATATTGCAAATGATATTATGCCGTTTGCTACTGTAAGACATATCGGCATGTACAGAGATGAAAACACATTAACACCTATTTGGTATTACAATAAGATTCCGATAGAATTTGAAAATCCTCAAGATAAAATAATATTTATATTGGACCCTATGTTAGCCACTGGTAACTCTGCAACAGATGCGATAAAACTGTTTACGGGGAAAAAAGTTCCGCAAAAAAATATAAAATTTGTAAGTTTAATTAGTGCGCCCGAAGGATTAAATAAGGTACAACAGCTTTTCCCCGACGTAAAAATAATAACGGCAAGCATAGATAATTGCCTTAATGAACACGGATATATAAGACCCGGACTTGGTGATGCGGGTGACAGAATTTTTAATACGGTAGAAAATTAATGTTTTATTTTGATAATTTTTACGGAAAAAAAATACTAAAATCTACATTTTTAAGTGACTATGACTGCTTTTTTACGACGAGAGAATTTCCTCTCACTTCAAAAGACAGAAACGACTTAGAGGATATATGTTTAAAAAACAGAGAATTTCTTAAAAATAAGCTTAACTGTAAACAAATTATAAGTGCAAATCAAATCCATAGTGACAATATATCAGCGGTAGTAGATGATAAAACATTTTATGAAGATACTGATGCCCTGATAACAGACAAACCCGATAAAATATTAATAATGAATTTTGCTGATTGCGTACCGATAATTTTATATGATAAAAAAGACAATATAGGGTCAATAGTCCATGCCGGCTGGCGGGGAACCGCATTAAATATAGCGCAGAAAACAATAGCAAAGATGGAAAAAGAATTGAATATTAATCCAAAAGAATTGACTGCTCTAATTGGGCCTGCTATCGGTAAATGCTGTTTTGAAACGGATGAAAACGTATTTAAACAATTAATTAAAGACAGTTCAAAAATTGATTTATATGAAAAAAAGAATGATAAATATTTTATAGATTTAAAATTGTTAAATTATAATCAATTGATAAAAGCGGGAGTTGAGGATATAGACATTTGTAGCTATTGCACATGCTGCATGTCTGATATATTTTTTTCATATAGAAAAGAAAAAGGAAAAACTGCAAGGCACTCTGCCGTAGTAAAGATAAAAAAATAAAAAGGGGATAGATATATGTCAGTTATAGAAAAATTAGCTGTTATTTCGGATACGGTAACAAAATTAATGAATTTTGCTCTGACGGATGAAACGGTCAAACCTGATTTTGATGAATATTTAACAACTTTATCGGCAAAAAATGCCGACAGTGCAAAAATTCAATCATTATTAATACCATATATATTTGAACGCCGTCTGACTTCGGATAAAAAAACCATAATTGAACTATATGAAGAAAAAAATCCCGATATTATAAAAGAAGAAAAAGAAATATTACAGTCACTTTCAAAATCATTCTCCTCGATATTTGAAGTCAGGAGGGTATTAAGCAACGGGTTTGAATTATTTAATCTTGTAAATGAAAAAATGTACAGGATATTATCATTGGTCAAAATGAATAATTTTAGAGGTATAACCCCCGGGCAATACACGCTATGCAGAATTTTCCCGATGAGAGATGAATACTATCTGCTTGAGGTTTCCAACGTTATATCAAGCATTAATAAAGAAGAAGTTTATAAATATGCAATAGCAAAAATTATTGAAAGACCCGAAGATGCCTATGAGGGGAATCCCAAAAAACTTGAGCAGGTAGAAACCGTCGTAAAAGATTTTGCTAAGAAATTTGAAGAATGTTTTAACTGTGACGAAATTATAACCACTAACGTATATGCCGATAATTTAATAAATATATTTAACACATACTGTGATGAGGGCATAAAACCGAGTAAAGATGAAATTGAAGCAAACATCAAACAGGTTGAAACCAACAGATATTATACGGTAGAGGATTTTAAAAATAATTATTCAAACTTTATGGAAAAATCTCTGGAGGGATTTTCATCTCATTCGGGCGTCTATGATATTGCAATAATATATGATAAAGAGCTGGGGCTTTTTGTTCTGCCTTTTTATCAGACATTATGTAAGATATACGAAGTTGAAGATTATAAAACAATACAAGGATACAAAGATTGCATTAAAAGTTTTCTTGAAAATGACAAGATTAATGCCAATATAATTAAAAGAATAGCAAACAAATATCCCTGTTTTATGGAAAGAACAAATGAAATACTGGGGACATCATACACATTTGACGAACTTTTAAATTATTATAAGCCCGATTCATTGGAAAAGAAAATATATTCATCCGCAAGTGTATTATATACCTCAAAAATATTTGAACAAATGATGAATGCGGTATCGACAAAAGAAGAACAGGTTCAAAAACATAAAGAAGGTATAGACTATACAAATGTAGGCAGAAACGATAAATGCCCGTGCGGAAGCGGTAAAAAATATAAAAACTGCTGCATGCCTAGAGAGTAGTATTTTTATAGTATAAACAATATGCCGTCAATTTACATTTGGAACATTCCGGTTTAGTCGGCTTGCATACATTTTGCCCCAAGGTTACAAAAAGTGTATTAATTTCACTCCAACAAGATTTGGGCAAATTATTTTTAAGAGCAAATTCAGTATCTTCGGGCTCTTTTGTAGATACTATGCCCAAACGATTAGATATTCTGTGGACATGAACATCAACACAAATACTCGGCAAGTTATAACCCTTTGATTGAACAAGATTAGCGGTTTTTCTTCCGACTCCTTTAAATTTTACAAGTTCATCAATTCTATCAGGTACTATACTGTTATAATTATGATATAGCTCATAAGCAATATCGAGAATTTGTTTAGCCTTATTTTTATAAAATCCTACGGGATAAATAGCGTTTTGCAAATCTTCCAATGAAACATTGAGAAAGTCTTTCGGAGTTTTGCCAAGTTTGAGCATTCTCATCGTAGCGGGATATGTAGTCCTGTCATTTGTTCTTAAAGAAAGTATACACGCAATTAAAACAATAAACGGGTCATGAATATCTTCCATAAACCTGACAAATTCGGTTTGAGGCAAATTCATATCCTTAATTCCGTTAATAATTTTGTTAAAATTCTTTATCATAGTTATTTTTGTTATAATATAAAATTATAAGCTAAAAATTGGGATTGAGGGAACAGATATGTTTGAAAAATATTTTTCACAAAGAATAAAAAGTACATCACCGTCATTTATAAGAGAGATATTAAAAGTTACGCAGAATCCCGAAATTATCTCATTTGCTGGCGGTTTACCCAATCCTATATCTTTTCCGCAGGAAGAACTTAAAATCTCCATGAATGCAATAGCAGATAAGTATGGAGCTAAAATATATCAATATTCAACAACAATGGGCTTAGACAGTTTAAGACAATACATAGTTGACCGATACAAAAAAATACACAAAATGGATATAACAATTGATAATGTTATAATAACAACAGGTTCTCAGCAAGCACTTGATTTAATAGGCAAAGTATTTATTGATGAGGGCGACAATGTAATGGTAGAAAAACCCTCATACCTGGGGCTTTTACAAGCATTTTGCATGTACAGAGCAAACTTTGTGCAAACACAATTAAACGATGACGGTCTTGATATTGAAGATTTAAAAAATACCTTAAAAAAATATAAGCCCAAATTGGCTTATTTAATACCCAACTTTCAAAACCCGACGGGATTAACATATACACGTGAAAACAGAGCACAAGTATTTGAAGCAATAAAAGATGAAGATATGATACTGGTACAAGATGACCCGTATGGAGAACTTCGTTTTGAGGATGGAGAACGAATACCCTATATCGGAGTAAACCAAACAGAAAAGAATATTTATTTAGGTTCTTTCTCAAAAATAGTAACTCCGGGGATGAGATTAGGGTATATTATAGCAAATAAAGAAATTATCAGAATGCTTGAAACCGCAAAACAAGCATCCGATTTACACTCAAATATATTCGGTCAATATTTAATTTCGGAATACTTACACAATAATGACTTAGATAAACATATAGAAAAAATTAAAAAATTATATAAATCACAAGCAAATGCAATGGTTAGCGCAATGGAAGAATATTTTCCAAAAACCGTTAAATTTACACATCCTAAAGGCGGAATGTTTACTTGGGTTACACTTGAAGAAGGCAGTGATGTTTTAAAACTTTTTGATAAAGCGATTGCAAGGAAAGTAGCTTTTGTTCCGGGGCATCCTTTTTATGTTAACCCCGACAAAGTCAATACATTAAGACTTAACTACACAAATGCTAACGAAGAAACAATAAAGACAGGTATAAAACGCTTAGCGGAAACCATTGCGGAATTATAAGATTTTAACAGAATAAAAATAAAATATGGAAACTGCTATATTTGATTATAAAAAAGAAAATGTATTTTCTCCAACCGTAAAACTTGAAAACGGTAAAATTATCAGATTGGTATCTAATATTAATGAATATCCGAAATTGATAGAAATAATAACTAAAAACGGATTATTCGGTAAACATATTGTAGAAACAAAAATATTATCATATGAAGATAATTTGCTTGAGCATAAATATATAACTACTCCCATAATATATTCGGGAGAATATACGGAATCAATGAATTATGATATTGCAAGACTTACAATCAAATTATGCAAAACTTTATTAAAAGATAATATTTATGCATTTGATTTATTGCCAAACAATTACACATATACAAACGGAAATTGGATACTTTATGATTTTGAAGCATTAAGTTTAAATTCATATAAAATGATAAATCAAATACGCAGTATGTTTAAAACATATTTTAGTTCAATGGAATTAACAAAAATAATTCCCAGAAAAGAACTTAAAGAATATTATTTAAACAGAATGCAAACCGAAAAATTAATGAGCATAATTCCCATAAAAAATTGGCTCGTATATTTTATACAAATGGAAATATGTTTATTAATATGTAAATTTGGCTTTTTCAAGACAGCATTAAATATACTTGATAAAATTTTATGTAAATACGAAAAACACTATACTAAAAAATACTATGATTATAATCTTACGGAAGAAAAAGAAAAAATATTTGAAGATATAAACAATTTAATAAATAAAGAAAATTGTAATCAAATATTATTAATCGGAGAAGCTGCAAGAGAATATGCAATATATGATAAAAACAAAGATATTATTAAATTTGTATACACGGATGACTGTGAAAAATGTGATGAATATTATAATTACATACACAAAAACGAGTTAAATCAAATTATGACGGCATTAATATATCCTCTTGTAAATGATGAAAATATATCCGAATCATACATATATAGAGCAATATATGATGATTTTGCAAAATACAGACTAAATTCAAACTGCACAATAATATTCAATTATGATGACATTTTAAACCAAAATAAAAATGAAACTGAATTACTAATCAATTTGACAGATTTTACAACACAAGAATTGTTCATAATAACTACAAAAGAAGAAACAAAATTTATAGAAGATACATTACTCAAATATTTTAAAGAATGTAAAACATACCTATCAGGTAAAAACAGAATAATCCACGCAACGGATAAATATAACAAAATGAAATATCCGAACAAAACAAAGTATTTAAATGTAAACAGAGGTCCTGACGCAAAAAAGCACACTAAAAAGATAAAAGAGATAATTGATGCATATAAAAATAAGTCTGTATGAATAAACTTTAAAAATTTTCCTATTTGAAATTTAGTAATAAAATTAGATTAGGAGGATTAGAAAATCCATGAAAGACTTAATAATAAAAATAACAGGTACATCAGGACAAGGAATAATAAGTTCAGGAGATATATTGTCGTACGCAACGGCAAGAAAAGGCTATTATGTAACAACATACAGAGCATTTCCGTCAGAAATCAGAGGTGACGGAAAATGCTATTACACTTTAAGAATAAGTGAACATCAAGCTTTAACCGCAACAGGTGATACGGATATATTAATATGTCTTGATGAAGATACAATATATGAAGGACTTAACAAAATAAAAAACGGCGGGATACTTATATATGATAAAGACATAGTAACCGAACCGAAAGAAAATAAAGAAGATATTATTACATACGGACTCCCTATAACTGCTATATCAAAAGAACTCGGTTCCGAGCGTTCAAGAAATATGGTAGCACTCGGCATAGCGGTAGAGATATTAAAAAATCTGAATTTAGAAGAACAAATACTAAAAGATATAGAATTACGTTATAAATTAAAGCCTAAAGAAGTAATAGAATCAAATAAACAAGCACTAAACGCAGGCATAAAATATGCAAAAGAAAAATTACAAAGAAAAGATAACTATGAGAATGTAAAAATAAAATCAACAGGTGCAAAACTGATAATGTCAGGGAATGAAGCAATAGGTCTTGCCGCAATAGCAGCAGGATGCAGATTTTTTGCAGGATACCCTATAACCCCCGCCACGGAAATAATGGAATGGCTGGCAAAAGAATTACCAAAATTCGGCGGAAAAATGATTCAATGTGAAGATGAAATTGCGGCAATAAACTATGCGTTAGGCGCATCATACGCAGGAGTAAAGGCAATGACAGCGACATCAGGGCCGGGGTTTTCGTTAATGCAGGAAGCTTTAGGCTTAGCATCAATGGCAGAACTTCCGATAGTAGTGGCAGATGTACAAAGATGCGGTCCGTCTACGGGTGTACCTACAAAAACAGAGCAAAGTGATTTATTTGCGGCAATGTACGGTACGCATGGTGATTGTCCAAAAATAGTATTAGCACCCATGAATGTAGCTGATTGTTTCTACCAAACAATTAATGCATTTAATTTTGCCGAAAAATATCAGGTTCCGGTAATTATATTATCAGATGCTTCGCTAGGGCCAAGACGTGAGTGCGTAGATTTAATAGACTTTGATAAATTGACGATAGTAAACAGAGAAAAGCCTGAGCTTAAAGAGGGCTGCGAATATAACAGATACAATGATACCCCGAGCGGAATATCTCCTATTAGTTCACCCGGTGATAAATATGGCGAACACGTAATAACGGGGCTTGAACACACAGAAAGCAACGCACCTACTCCTGAAGCAAAAGTCCACAGGCAAATGACAGAAAAGCGTTTCAGAAAACTTGAAACTGCGGCAGGTCAATTTTCTAAAGCCAAAACATACGGAAGTGATAATGCATCAATAGGAATAATAAGCTGGGGTTCAACGTCAGGCCCTGTATTTGAAGCTATCGATGCGGCAAAAGAAAAAGGGATAGAAGTACAAGCTCTGTATCCCAGAACATTATATCCGCTTCCGACAGATTGGATTAAGGGTTTTGTTAAAAATAAAGACGTAGTTATAGTCATAGAAGCAAATTATAACGCACAATTTAAATCAACAATTGTAGAAAGATGCACTAATATCAATAAAGGAACCGAAGTATTGGAATTTTTAAAATATGACGGCACTCCTTTTACCCCTGAAGAAATTCTTGAAGAAATAGAGAAAGTAGCAAAAATACAAAACGAAAAACATGAGATACTAACAAACAAACACACACATTTTTAATAAAAGGAACAACAATGGAAGCAAATGATTATAAAGGCAGGGTAAAACCGTCATGGTGTCCGGGATGCGGAAATCATGCTGTATTAATGGCACTAAAAAAAGCAATGGCAAGATTGAATATGCCCACGCATGAAACAGCAATAGTATCAGGAATAGGATGTTCAAGCAGATTTCCGTTTTTTATGTCGACATACGGCTTTCACTCAATACACGGGAGAGCACTTCCCGTTGCAATAGGATTAAAACAGGCAAAACCCGAAATAAATGTCATTGCAGTAGGCGGTGATGGCGACGGGTTAAGTATCGGAGGCAACCATTTTATCCATGCAGGCAGAAAAAATCCCAATATTACATATATAATGATGGATAATGAAATATATGCATTAACAAAAGGTCAATGTTCACCGACATCAAGAATCGGAACAACCACAAAATGCAATCCCTACGCTTGGACAGCAGACAGAATTAATCCTGTTTTAATGGCACTGTCTTTTAATGCCTCTTATGTGGCAAGAGGATATTCCGGCGACGTAAAACAGCTTGAAGAACTAATTTTAGGCGGATTAGAACATAAAGGTTTTGCTTTTATCCACATCATTTCCCCTTGTGTACAATACAACAAGGTATCTTCTTTTGAAAAAATAAAAGAGTTGGTTAGAGAATTACCGGCTGATCATGATAAACAAGACAGAGTTAATGCGATGAAATATGCTTTTGCTCCCGAGGGAGTTTATACCGGGGTATTTTATCAAACAGAACGCCCAACCTACGAAGAAAGATATAAAGAAGTTATCGCAAAAGCTAAACAATTATCAGGCGATAATGTTACAATACAAGATGTTATGAAACAATTTCAATAGGTGATAAATATGACAAAAACAAAACGTATATTATTAACAATTTTACCTTTAATAGGTTTAGCATTATCAATAGAATTATGCTTTGTATATTATAATGCGAATTTTGCACAAAATGCACATCCGAGCATCTGTGCCATAAATGAAGCAATGGATTGTGACGGGGTAGCAAAAACATCATTTTCTCAGTTTTTTGGAGTTCCGCTTTCATTATGGGGAATAATACTCTATCTGTTCTTTTTATTTATGACATACGTAGAAAAAATACCGTTTTTTAATAAAATATTTAAAAATCCGACATCATACATATTTGTAATAGGAATTATCTCATTTGTATTATCAATGATATTGGGATGTATATCAATATTTAAAATAAATTCTATCTGTATATTTTGCTTTATGACCTATTTGCTGGATTTAATAATAGCCCTGACCGCTAAAAATTGGGGAAAAGGTGCATTATACGAAATAAAAAATTCATTTAATGATTTTATAGAGGCAATAAAGGTGCCAAAAAATGCAATATTACTTGCAATAACAGTAATAATAGCAGCATCGGTATTAGTATATACATCTATATCAAATGTTTTAGCCCCTCAATTAGCAAAACAAAAAGAGTTAAAGCAGTATTTTAATATTTATACGGGTTTAGCTGACGGAAATGAACTGGGGCCAAAAAATGCTGATGTAGTAATCCACGAATACGTTGATTTTAATTGTTCAGGCTGTTTTTTAGCGAATCTATATACCCACAGAATAACAGATGAATTTGAAAATGTAAAATTCATTCAGCATAACTTGCCTTTACAAAAGGCATGTAACCCTAATATGCAATTTGAAGGACATGAAAATTCCTGCCTAAAAACCAGTTATGCTCTTGCCGCAAAAAAACAGAATATGTACTGGCAGATGGCTGATATTTTATTTTTGGAAAAAGTCAATACCGAAAAAGAGATTATAGAAGAAGCAAGACTTTTGGATTTTGATATTAAAAAACTAAAAGAAGATGCAAACAGTGAAGAAATAAAGAAAGAAATCAAAGAATCGGTAGAAGAAGCAAGCAGAAATAATGTAGACGGAACACCCTCTTTTATATCCGGAATGAAGTTAAAGACGGGAGTAAAAACATACCCTGAATTTAAGCAATATATTATCGAACAAGGCGGAATAGAAAAGGCTGTTAATGAACAATAAGGTATTATTGCATGCCTGCTGCGCAGTATGCAGCGCATATCCGATAGAAAAGCTAAAAGAGCTCGAATATGAACCTGTATTATACTTTTTTAATCCAAATATATATCCCCCTGAAGAATTAAAAAGGCGATATGAAGAGTTAAAAAAATATGCCGATAAAAAAAATATTGAATTAATATTGGAAAAACACGACATAGAAAGCTGGTATAACGCAATAGCAGGGTTAGAAAATGAACCCGAACGAGGCAGACGCTGCCACAGGTGCTTTGAATACAGGCTGTTATATACTGCATTAAAAGCATTTCAATTAGAATATAAGTATTTTACAACCACACTGACAGTAAGCCCACATAAACAATCAAAGGTAATATTTGATATTGCAAAACAGTTGGCAGATAAATATGAACTGACTTTTTTAGATATTGATTTTAAAAAAGAAAACGGTTTTTTAAAAACTATGCAAATAGCGAAAACGGAAAATTTTTACCGTCAGAATTACTGCGGATGCGAGTTTAGTATGTTTAAATAAAAAAAGAACGCTCAAGAAATAATACAAATTATTTCCCGAGCGTTCTTTTACATACTTTTAATTATGCGACTAAACTAAATTTCGGTACGGATTTAACGACATCGGCAGTCGAATTCATAACGCCGGATAATCCGTCACAACCTGTTTTAAGCATTTGAGATCTTGCTGCCATTAATTCACTTTTGCCTTTAGTTTTTCCGTTATATATATCTGCATCTAACATAATATTTTTATTCATACAACTTTGAATATAATCCATTTTTTCCATAATTAAGTTGCATTCTTCAGGGTCAGCATTAACAAGGTCACGAGCCAAACAATTTTGAGCTGCATAAAGCCCCCAATCAGCATTTCTAACTTCTGCTTTTTTAACCTGTTTTTGAGCTTCAGCAAAAACTTTTTCATCTAATTTTTGTTCTCTTTTGCTAACTCGATTAACATATCCGTAATTTGCACCTTGTACGCCAGAGACCATTGTCATACCATACCTCCTTATTAAATAGCTAGTACACTTACAAAACAAATGAAGAATCAAAATTGATTTATTTTATTAAATTATTAAGAAATATTAACAAATGATAATGTCATCAGAAGGCATGACAAAAAGCTGTTCTTTTTGTTTTCTTGTAAGATGTTTAATTCTATACTCTTCTTTTTGGGCTTGCTGCTTGGAATCAAACCCTTTAACATATACAAGTTTAAAAGGTTTATTTGCTCTGGTATATTTAGCACCTTTTCCCTCTTTATGGAGTTTATATCTTTTTTGAACATCATCGGTATATCCGCAATAAAGTTTATTATTTACGGTGAGGATTATATAAACATAGTATTTTTTATTATTGTCCATTATGCAGAATTTCTTTCAAAATATTTAAAATATTATCATAATTAAGTTCGGTAACAAGTCTGTATCTGTATACACTTCCGCCTCTAATGTTTTTTATATAGCAAGGATAAAACTTGCGGAAGAATTTAATTCCCGTTTCTTCACCACGAAATGCGATTTCAGCATCAAGGTGTTTTTTCAGCATAGATATTTTTTCGGATAAATCTGGTTCAGGCAATAAAATACCTTTATTAATATATGTTTCAATTCTATGTATTAAAGATAAATCCCCCATTGCTGCTCTGCCTATTGCAATACCGTCTGCTTTTGAAAGTTCAAGACTTTCTAAAGCCGTTTGAGGACTAACTATATCACCGTTTGCATAAAAAGGAATATCAATTTCCCCTTTAAGCTTTGATAGCTCTGACCAATCAGCTTTTCCCGAATATAATTGAGTACGTGTTCTGGCATGAACAGTCACTGCCGAAGCTCCCGCTTCTTGCATTAATTGAGCAAATTCTATAAAATTTTTGCTGTCCAAACTCCATCCCAAGCGGAATTTACAAGTTACGGGTATATTTACGGATTCTTTAACTGCTGTAACAATATCTTTTGCAAGTTTTGGGTTTTTCATTAAAGAACAACCGTCATTACCTTTTACAATTTTATTTATGGGACAGCCCATATTTATATCTATAACAGATGCTTTTTTTTCAAGAAGTTTTGCGGATTTTGCCATCAATTCGGGTTTATGCCCTTCTATTTGAAACGAAATCGGAGCTTCCGCATCATCAGTATACGAAATATTGCAATCAGGTTTTTGTACTAAAGCTTCAGAACTTATCATCTCGGTCATGATTAAACAAGTTTTGGAATATTCTCTAATCAAATGCCTTAAAACATAATCCGTTATACCCGCCAGAGGTGCTAATGCCGCAACACTGTTAATTGTCAGATTGCCTATATTTATTTTTTTACAAAGAGTATTTTGCATTATTTAATCTCATCAATTCTTGATTTGGCATAACGTGTATAATCATTATCTTCGGACACCGTTTCAAGATATTTTTTATAATTTTCTTTTGCCGCCTGATAATTTTCTAACGCATCATAATCAACCGCAATGGAATAATATGCAATTACCATATCAGGCGCATATTTTAATGTAGATTTATAGTCGGCTATGGCGGCTTTGTAGTTATTAACGGCATCATAAGCCATAGCCCGATAATAATATATCGAAGCATTTGAAGGCATATCTTTCAAAATTTGATTATATATTTGAAGCGCTTCCGTATACTTCTTTTCGTCGTATAATTTAGAAGCTTGGGAAATAAGAGCTTCTGCTTGTTTTGCTTTTATATATTCCGCAAGCTCTTTAGCGGGCTTATTTGAAGGATTTTTAGCCAATGCCATATCAATATATGTTTTGGCATTTTGAATATCTCCGTCATTAGAATAAATAGAAGCAATGTAATAAGGTAAATCAGAATTTTTAGAATCAAGTTCCATTGCTTTTTTATAATATGTAATTGCCTGCGTATTATTTTTTAAGGATTGATATGCGGCCGCAATTCCTATTAAAGAATCAGCCGTGGGCGGATTGATTTTTTTATATTCTTCTATTGCTTTCTCATAATCACCGCTTTGAAACATATTGGAAGCTAAATTATAATTATTAGTATCATATTCTTTTGCAACAATATCCAACTGTTTTTTAACAAGTTCATTATCGGGCGCAATCGTTTGTGCTTTCTTTATTATTGCGTAGGCATCATTATAATTTTGTTTTTGTCTGTATGCTTGAGATAAGTTAATATATGCATCAATTTTTTTGTTATCAAGCTTAATAGTTTGCAAATAGTAAGTAATTGCATCATCAATTTTGCCGTTTTTATGTAATTCATATGCAAATTCGTAGTATGAATCGGCATTCATAGGAGAATTTTGAACATTTTTATACAGAAAATCCAAAACTTGCTCAGCGGGCATAGTATCTTTTAAAAGTTCAAACAATTCAGCTTTAGCGTTTGTATTTTTAGGATCAAGATTTAGAGCGGCTTTAAATGTTGAAACTGCATCATCATTTTTATTTAAAGCCTTTAAACATTCCGCTTTATATATAAGAACCGAAACATTATTTGGTTGTGTTTTCAATATTTGATTATAAATATTTAAAGCATCATTATAGCGTTTTTGTTCCTGAAATAAAGTGGCTATATTAAGTTTAGTATTAACATTTGACGGATTTAAAGATTCTGCTTTTTGATATTCGGCTAAGGCTTCAGAGTATCGTTTCTGTTTTTGAAAAACTACTCCAAGGTTAGCATGAACTTCAGCATCTTTAGGGTTTTCATCGACTTTTTTCTGCCAAATACGCTCAAGCGAATTTAATATATCTTCCCGTTCGGAAGAATTATTTATCGCAAACCCGTATTCATTAAGAGCAGAAGAAAAATCATTTATTTGTTCATAAACCCTTGCAAGTTTTAAATGAATATCGGAATTATCGGGATTATATTTTTGAGCGGTTTTATAGAAATTAACTGACATATCAGGTCTGTTAAATATTTTATAAATGTCACCGAGTGCGGAATTAGCCTCAAAAACATATTTCGGATCATTTAATAATTGATAATAATCATAAGCGGCAGCCGCAAATTCTCCTTTTGTCCTGTACGTTTTTGCGGTATTATATCTGGATTCAGAAGAAACGGGTGAACCCGTAGCACTTTCTAAGGTTGACAGATTTTTTTGCATTGCAGCTATTGATTGAGGTGACGATGCACTTGAATTAGAATAATATTTTGAAAAGAATAATGCGGACTTTGTATCAGAAATAGCGTTTTCCGTTGATTTAGCAGTATTATTATAATAAACGGCACGCATATTGTATGCATTAGAAAGCGCAATTAATGCAGAAACATCATTGGGATTAGTCCTTATAGCCTTTTTAAATTCATTTATTGCACTTGAATACTGAGAGCTTTGAAGAAACTTATTCCCCTGAATATAATTTGGATTTTCAACATAATTATCATCATATACAGGCTGTGAAAACCCGGCTTCCTGAAATAAAAGTATACTTAAAAAGAAGAAAAACAGTTTTTTCATAAATCATCAAGCTCCATTAATAATTTTATTTTATACCAATAAAAGGAATAATCATATAGTTAAAAGAATAATATCAAAATAAGTTACCAATTTTTTTATGTGGATGATATAATTTTATAAAGAGGCTGACAGACAACAGGAGAAAGAGAATGACAACATCAACTCCCCCAATAGATACGGGGAAATTGGATGAAATAATCCGACAATTTGAAGGCAAGAAGACAAATTTAATTGCCATATTACAAAAAGTACAAGAAATATATAAGTATTTACCTGAAGATGCGATGACATATATAGGAAGCCGTATAGACGGTATATCACCCGCAACGGTATTCGGCGTAGCAACTTTTTATGCACAATTTTCATTAGAGCCGAAAGGTAAGTACGAAATAAAAGTATGTGACGGAACCGCTTGCCACGTTAGAGGTTCAATGCCCGTATTAGATGCAGTAAAAAGAAAAATAAATTTAAAAAACGGCAAAATGACAACCGAAAACGGAATGTTTTCACTTGAAACGGTAAGTTGTTTAGGTGCATGTTCTTTAGCACCTGCAATGGTAATAAACGGAAAAATTTATCCAAAAATGACGGCAGCTGCTGCTGAAATTGTTATTGACACAATATTGAAAGAGAACGTGTAATATGGAAAAAGTAAAATTAAATATTGATATAAAACAAGAGCAATTAAAAGCTCAAGAAATAATAAAAAAACAAGGCAGAAGAATACTTGTTTGCGCATCAACAGGATGCTTGGCAAACGGGGCATTAGAGCTTATTGAAGAATTTAAGAAGCTTGGAGCTAATGCTGATATACTGACAAATGAAGTAAAAATGAGCGTAATACCAACAGGGTGTATAGGTTTTTGCGAACAAGGTTGTCTTGTTGTAATACCCGACAAAAAACTTACATACGTACACGTTAAAAAAGAAGATGTAGAAGAAATATACAATTCATTAAAAAACGGTACGGTAGTAGAAAGACTGTTATATGTAGACCCTGCACTTAACAAAAAAATTGTTAACAATGAAGAAATGAACTTTTACGCAAAACAAACAAGAACGGCACTGAGGAACTGCGGTATAATAAATCCTGAAAGTATAGATGAAGCAATAGCAGCAGGTGCATACAGTGCCTTATCAAAAGTTTTGGAAATAAATGAACAGGAATATGTTCTTAAGGAAATAGAAGACTCAGGCCTAAGAGGCAGAGGCGGCGGAGGTTTCGCAACCGGAAAGAAATGGAGAAGCGTAAACAGGCATCAAGGTGGAAAATCATACGTAATCTGTAACGGAGATGAAGGAGACCCCGGTGCATTTATGGATAGAAGTGTAATGGAAGATGATCCGCACAAATTACTTGAAGGTATGGCAATAGCTGCATTTGCAGTAGGTGCTGATGAGGGTTATATATACGTAAGAGCAGAATACCCGTTAGCAATTAAACGTTTAAAAATGGCAATAAAAGCGGCAGAAGAAAGACACCTCTTGGGTTCTGATATTATGGGGAGCAATTTTAGTTTCCATATACATATAAAAGAAGGTGCCGGAGCATTTGTTTGCGGTGAATCATCTGCTTTAATCGCTTCTATTGAAGGCGAACGAGGGATGCCAAGACCAAAAAATATTCACATGGCAGAATGCGGTTTATTTAAACGACCTACATTATTAAACAACGTAGAAACATTTGCAAACGTGCCTTTAATAATATTAAACGGAGCAAGCTGGTTCGCATCCATGGGAACGGAGAAATCTAAAGGTACCAAAACATTTGCCCTGACGGGTGAAGTTAATAATACGGGTTTAATCGAAGTACCTATGAATACAACCCTAAGACAAATTGTATTTGACTTAGGAGGCGGAATACGTAACGGAAAGAAATTTAAAGCCGTTCAAATAGGCGGGCCATCAGGCGGATGTTTAACTGAAGAACACTTAGATATGCCTATGGACTACGACCAATTGACAAAAGTAGGCGCCATGGTAGGTTCAGGCGGTCTTGTTGTTATGAATGAAGATACATGCATAGTTGAAGTTGCAAGATTCTTTATGAACTTTACACAACACGAAAGCTGCGGAAAATGCACACCTTGCCGTGAGGGGACAAAGCAGATGTTAGCTATACTTGAAAGAATAGTTAAAGGTCAAGGCAAAATGGAGGACCTTGATATGCTTCAAGAACTGGGAGAAGTAATAAAAGCAGGTTCTTTATGCGGATTGGGCAAATCTGCTCCTAACCCAGTTCTATCAACGTTAAAATACTTTAGAGATGAATATATTGCTCATATAAAAGACAAAAAATGTCCTGCGGGCGTATGCAGCGCTTTAAAACAATATGAAATTGAAGCAGATAAATGCAAAGGCTGTACAAAATGTGCAAGAAACTGCCCTGTTGGAGCTATTGAAGGCACAATAAAAGAACCGCACAAGATTAATCAGGAAAAATGTATCAAATGCGGAGCTTGCAAAGACAATTGTCCGTTTAAAGCAATAGTAACAAAATAGGTAAGGATAAAGAAAATGAGCGATAAAAAGACATTATTTATAAACAACACGGAAGTTGAATATACAAACGAAAAGACAGTATTGGAAGTCATCCGTAATAACGGTTTTGATGTTCCGACATTTTGCCACCGTCCCGATTTAACACAATTCGGTGCTTGCAGAATGTGTATTATAGAACAAGACGGGAAATATATTCAAGCATCTTGCACAATGCCGCCAAAAGAAGGCATAAGAATTGAAACAAATTCTGAAAAAGTTCGCAAAATAAGAAAAACAATTCTTGAATTACTACTTGCAAATCATAAAAGAGAATGTTTAACCTGCAATAAATCAGGTAACTGCGAACTTCAAAAATATGCAGCGGAATACGGTATTGATGAAATAAGATTCCCAAAACTGGAAGAAAAAGATTATCTGCCCGTTGACAGTATGAACCCGTCTTTAGTAAGAGACCCATCTAAGTGTATACTTTGCGGAGCGTGCGTTAGAGCTTGCTCTGAGTTCCAAGGACACAGTGTTTTAGGGTTTGTAAACAGAGGTTCAAATACTAGAGTAGAACCCATGAACGGCAGATGCTTATCACAAGTCGACTGTGTATTTTGCGGGCAATGTCAAGCAGTTTGCCCGACAGGTGCTATTTCAATTAAATCATCCATTGATGAAGTATGGAAAAAAATCAATGACCCTGAAAAGAAAGTTGTTGTTCAATTTGCACCATCCGTAAGAGTTGCTTTAGGCGAAGAATTTAACCTTGAACCCGGAGAAAATACAATAGGTAAAATCTATGCGGCAGCGAGAAGATTAGGTTTCGATTTAATCTTTGACACAAACTTTTCAGCTGATTTAACTATAACTGAAGAAGCAAACGAGTTTGTTGAAAGATTGACAAAAGGCGGAGTATTACCGATGTTTACATCATGCTGCCCAGCTTGGGTAAGATATATAGAAACTCAACATCCCGAATTAATCAAACATTTATCAAGTTGCAAATCTCCTCAAGGTATGCTTTCACCGGTTATGAAAGAATTTTTACCCAAATATTATGAGGGTTATACAAAAGAAAATATAGTTGTAGTATCTGTAATGCCTTGCACGGCTAAAAAGTATGAAGCAATAAGAGAACAGCTTTACGGTGAAACGGACTTTGTATTAACAACTCAAGAATTTGCAAAAATGATTAAGGCTGCGGGCATTAACTTTAAAGCTTTAAAAGAAGAACAAGCAAATTCACCGTTCGGTCAATATTCGGGCGCAGGAACAATATTCGGAGCATCAGGCGGAGTAGCTGAAGCTGCGGTCAGAACAGCATATTACTATGTAACAGGTGAAGAACTTTCCAATATAGATGTAACTCCGTTAAGAGGGGTTGATGCAAACTCAAGAACAAAAGATACAATAATTGATATAAAAGGTAAACAGGTAAAAGTAAGAGTTGTATCAACCTTAAAAGAAGCTGAAAAATCCCTAAAGGAATTAAAAGCAGGTAAAGCTGATTTCCATATTATGGAAGTTATGGCTTGCCCGGGAGGATGCATAAACGGCGGCGGACAACCGACAAGCTGTTTAGATTCAACAATTAAAGAAAAACGTGCTCAAGGTTTATATGAAGAAGATAAAAATCTTGAATACAGAAAATCACATACAAATCCCGATATCAAAAAGCTGTATGCGGAATGCCTTGGCGGTAAACCCGGAAGTGAAATAGCTCATCACTTATTGCATACAACATATATGGACAGATTCACAGGATCATACAAGGATATCAAATAAAAAAGAGGGTATAATACCCTCTTTTTTATTAAATTAAATAAACGGAAAGGATTTATATGAACATCTCAAAAATATCTGCAAACAACGCACTTGGATTTAAGGCTCAAACAAAAATCAATGCTCCCGAGGATTTATTATCAAAGAAAGATAGAGCATATTTTGAAGAATTAGGGAAAAAATATAAAACACCTAATGATACCATTGAAATAAATATAAGTAATCTTCATTCGATCGACGATAAACCTAATGTTCAGTTATATACTGTTTCAAAAACAATCAGAACAAATTCCGCAAACGGAAATTCTTTAGACCAAAGCAAAATGACTATTCCTTATGTTAAAGACGGAGTTACCATTGAAAAAAATTCTCCGAAAAATTATCTGTCTAAAGTATTTAGCAGTTTGCTTTCAAGATAATTACAACAAACAATATATTTAAAACAATTGGATAAAGTAATTTATCCAATTGTTTTTATAATTAGCTTGCAAATAATTTTTTGAGGTTTACAATATTTATATAGACACATAGCGGTATCGTCTAGGGGTCAGGATAGCAGATTCTCATTCTGTTGACACGGGTTCAAATCCCGTTACCGCCGTTTCTCTTTCCTATCATATACCGCTATTGACTATTTTAATTATTTCTTGTGTCCATTCTGTATCCATATTATATTTTAATACATAGATTTAGTATTAAATGAAATCATGCAGTCTTTGGAATACTAAAAAAATGGAATGTTAAGTTGTTGTTTTGATATTCAGAAGATAATTAGTTATTTGCTTCTAAATTTTTTTGAAAACTAACTCTTTTAATATTTTTCTATTCTGATAAATATATCTATTAAATTAATTATTAAGGTTTTAAATGTTTGCAATATGGCAAAATCCGCTTTTCTTTTAATATATACTCATTATTGCAGATATGAGATTTTTCCCGATTTAAAAATAATAATAAGAGTTATATTAGTAAATATTTTTTTAAAAAAAGTTTTTATATAAATATAATTATTAAGGGATTTAATTTATGAATGTAGATTTTAATAATACAAAAGCACAAGAAATATTCAAAGATTTTAGCAGTAGTAAAACCGTTGGATATATAAGGCAAAATTCTGACAATTATAAATTTACAGCTCAATTAAC
Source organism: Candidatus Gastranaerophilales bacterium (assembly GCA_947624645.1). Taxonomy (GTDB): domain Bacteria; phylum Cyanobacteriota; class Vampirovibrionia; order Gastranaerophilales; family Gastranaerophilaceae; genus Avigastranaerophilus. The sequence goes on along the minus strand of CANQLG010000005.1, from coordinate 657 downwards.
AAATGATAAATTTGACTATTCAAAAGATGACGGAAAAATTTCTGCGAAAGATAAATTAATTAATTTTGGAAAAGGTATTATAACACCTTTTACCTATATGTTTAAATCTCCGAAGAATTTCATAATGAGTATTGGAGCAATTGCAGGAGTTACTGCATTAACAATTGCAACCGGCGGAGCAATTGCACCATTATTAGTTACTACCGGTGTTGTTGGGGGTAGTATACAACTTGGAAGAAGTATTTATAAAGCACATAACGCAAAAACAGATAGCGAAGCAAAACAAGCTTGGCAGGGTATAGGAACAGGTACGAGCGCTATTGTAGGTTCAATTGCCGGTGCAAAATCTGCCGCAAAAGGAGCTAAAATTCAAGGTGCAGAAAAAATGAATCCTTTTCAAGCAACTTGGGCTTGTATAAAAAATTCACCAAAAGCTATAAAAAATTCTTTTGGTATTTTAAGAACAAAATGCGGACAAATAATAGCTAATTTAAAAATAAAAAACCAAACGCCACAAGAGGCTCAACAACCAAAAACAGAAGCTCAGCAACCAAATACAGAAGCTCAACAACCAAAATCAGAGGCTCAACAACCAAAAACAGAAGCTCAGCAATCAAAATCAGAGGCTCAACAACCAAAACAAGAGGTTCAACAACC
>CANQLG010000004.1 GCA_947624645.1 Candidatus Gastranaerophilales bacterium | reverse complement strand
GGGGGGATTTTTAGACTGCTATTTAACTCCTGATAAAGAATTAAGCGAAAAATTTATCAGAGATAAATTTAATATATTGGATACACATATTTTTGCACTGACAAGAAGCAATCGACTATTTTATTTTAATCAGGAGAGGTTAACTCAAGATGACATAAAATGGATGATTAATCAAAAATTTTATAAAGAACTCGGCTATTTCCCTGATATAGAAAATCCCAAAACGTATAATGAAAAAATACAGAACTACAAATTGTATTACAGAAATTCATTAATGACTAAGTATATAGATAAATATACATTTAAAAGCCAGATAGAAAAGGAGCTTGGGAAAGGATACACAATACCTTTAATAGGTGTATATGACAGTGTTTATCAAATAGATTTTGATAAATTGCCAAAGTCATTTGTAATAAAATCGAACCAAGCAGGGGGCGGGAAATACGGAATAAAGGTAGTAAAGGATAAAACCCAAGCAAATATAGATGAAATAAAATTTATGGCTGATAACTGGCTAAGAAAATGGAATAACGTATATTGGGCAACATTTGATTGGGGATATAAAGATATAGAACCGAAGTTAATAATAGAGGAGTACAAAGAGGACTCTTCTAACGGCGAATTAAGAGATTATAAATTTTTGTGTTTTGACGGTGAACCCCAATATATGTGGATAGATACAGACCGATTTGAAAATCATAAAAGAAATATTTACGATATGAATTTAAAGAAAACGGATTGCGAATGGCTCTATCCCAATTTTGAAGATTCAGTTGAGTTTTTACCTAAAAAATTTGAAGAAATGAAAGAGATTGCAAGACAATTATCAAACCCCTTTCCGCATACAAGGGTAGACATGTATGAAGTTGAAGGTAAGATATATTTAGGTGAATTGACATTTTATTCAGAGAGCGGCTTTGGCAGATTTTTCGACCGAAAATGGGACTATAAAATGGGGGAATTATTTAATTTGGAATAATTATAAAAACTCGATAATGATAGCTAATGCTGAATACAAAACAATAAATTAAAGTAAACCTCAAAAATCTTAAATAAGTTCATAGTTATTAAGCATTAGCTTGATTTTTTCTGGCGGATTAAACATCAAAACATCTAAAATTGATAAATTCGGCACAAATTCGTTATTAAACTGTTTATATTTGATTTCGTTCATCTTTATGAACTTTAAATCAATGCCGAAATTTTTAAATACTACTTTATCATAAAGCTCAACTCCGCCGATTGCGTTTATGTATGTGTCGGCTTTTTTTGCTCTGCATATTTCAATTACTCTTTCCTGACCCTTTAACGTATGATTACAGTTAATTGCGGATGATATTACAAGCGGAGTTTTTATTTCCAAATATTTACAAGTTAAAAATATTGAATTATATATGAATTTAAACAAGTTAACGTCGCTAAAATTCAATATTTCCGTTATTAAAGACATAGTATCCTTAAAATAAGGCGCTTTACAATAAGCGTTTTGAAGCTGAGAGATTAATTTTTTCCGCTCAAATGTTTCGGATATAATCCTTTTATTTACATCAAGATAATCACTGTCTTTTTTTAAAGGTATGGTAAATATGTCATCCTTACCGTTTTTTAAATATCTGTTTCGATTGAACCACCCTTTTTTTGTATATTGAATATTATCATATACAATAAACTCATCAACTGCATTAATAAGCTGAAAATATCCTAAATACGGCAAAAAATAAGGCTGCATAATGGCAAGTTTCATTTATGCAGCCTCCTTGACGAAGTTTATTAATGAATAGAAATGTGTTCTACCCCCCCCCGGCAACAAGTTGGGCGTCTTTAGTCTTAACATTTACAAATTCATACATGTTATCCATTTTATAAATCATTTCATCTTGCGAATTAAATTTTAATATCATAGTGCCTAAAGTACCGTTTGAACCTTTAAATGCATCTATTTTGTCGCCTTTTTTATACATCATTTCAAATTCAACAATGTTGTTTCTCCTGAAATCATCATCTATTTGGACTTCTTCCAGAATGCCTTCTTTCATTGAATGAACCATATAACAAGACCAAAAACCTTTAGGCTCAACCATTTTTAAATCGGAACAATCCATACCGAGGGCAGCTTTTATTGTGTATTCAACCATATCAACACCTGTTGCATACTGAGTAACCTGTGCAATAAGGTTTCCGCCGTTTCTCGGCCCCAATTCCATTAAAATAACATTCTCATCTTTATCAATTCTTACGTCAAAATTATATGCACCTGTTCTCATCTTTAATAAATCAAGCAAACGCTGGGTTTCATTATGAATTTTATCGTGAACTCTTTTAGGCATAATATAAGGGAAACTTTCACCAATCGGTACAAACGGGTTATTTGATTTGGTGTTAAAGTGTTCGTTAGCAAAACATCTGAAAGCAAGTTTGCCGTCTACGCTAAAACCGTCACCGGCTATTTGATAGCCGTATTTTTCAACGTATTCTTCTATTATAAATCTTTTTGCTCTGGAAAAAGAAAGGGCATATTTAACAGCTTTATCAAGTTCAAAAACGCTTTGAATTTTACTCACACCTTTTGAACCTGACGAGTCAATCGGTTTAACCATTACAGGCATTTTAAAAGAACCAAATTCCGCTTTTGCCTCTTCAATTGAAGAATATCCCTTAGCTTTCGGTACATTAAATCCGTTTTTGGTAAGAAAATCTCTAAACCTGTCTTTATTTGATAAAATTTCGACAGATTCATACGGCTGACCCGGTAATCCCATTTTCTCCGCTACATAAGCAGCTGTTGGGGCCGCAGGGTCAGAAGCATAGCAGACAATAGCGTCTATTTTTAAATCTTTTGCCAGCTTTAATACTGCATTTTTATCTGTTGTACTTACGTTATGGTATTCATCAGCATATTTATGCCCGGGATTATCAGGAAGATAATCGCATGTAATTGTATAAAGCCCCATCTCTTTTGCTTTTTTAACTGATGGCACCTGAAAATGCGACCCGCCTAAAAGTAATATCTTCTTCATTTATTTTTCTCCGAACATGATTATAAAAAATACAACAGTACCATATAATATTAAACGCGCCCAGAGGGATTCGAACCCCCGACCTTTTGGTTCGTAGCCAAACGCTCTATCCAGCTGGGCTATGGGCGCACATTACTTATATAATACATCATAATTTTTATTAATCAAGAATAGTCAAAAAAAAAGCTGCATTGCAGCTAATACTTAATAATCTTGGGAGGAGATTTGGGGATTTGTTACAATTATAATAATTCACTTTGTTTAAAAAGTTTAGACCATGAAATATAATTTTAATAAAAATTTACAATCTATTGATTTTATTTGTGCTTTTTACTGGAAAAAAAACTCTGTTTTTCCTAAAATCATGATATGAGGTGGAAAACATGCTAAATAATATATATTTCTTTGTTATATTTCTTTGTTTCTTATATGTACTGATTTTTACAATATATTTTTGTATATTAGTCGGTGCCGCAATATTAAAAAAAGAAAAAACAAATAATGACGATGAAAATATAGAGTATAAAAATTTAGTTGTAATAATATACTCACATAACGATGAAAAAACGATAGTAAATTTATTGGAGCAATTAAATAAACAAAATTATCCTAAAGGAAATTATCAAACACATATAATTCTGGATAATTGTACGGATGAATCATCTAATAAATTAGAATTTGTCGGCGGGGCAAAATTATGGAGATTAAAAGATGAAACTCCTTTTGGTAAGGATAAAGCAGTATCTTGGTTATTAGAAAATTTATTATCTTTTAAAAAAGTAGACGGATATGTCTTTTTGGGCGCAAACAGGATGGTAAGACCCGATTTCCTATATAAAATTAATGAAGCTTTATGTAAAGAAGAAAATGAAGTAATAGTCGGGAATACTGAAATTTTTATTGAAGATGCCAATTATTACGAAAAAGTTTGGTCAAATGTAAATGTATATAATGCTAATATAATGAAATTAGGGCGTTCAAGACTTGGGCTTGCCGTACCGATTGATTCTGACATAATGGTGATGTCGCATGAAGTGCTGGAAAAAGTTCGGTGTATTGATTTTAAAGATGCTAATTCGGAATTGAAATATTCATTTATGCTGACAAGCGTAAACTCAATACCAAAATTTATCCCCGAAATAACAACTTATATATCAAGTATAGATTATGAAGTAAAAAGACCTGATTTTAAATTTAAAATGTCGTTATTTAAACACTGTTTTAACCTTAGGGCTTTAACTAATTTTAAATTTGGAGAATTTTTATTTTCGCTTTTTAAACCGAATCCGATAGTATTATTTGCTATGCTGATGGTGTTAGGAACATATTCTGCCGAATGTTTTATAACGGAATTTCCTTGGGCGGTATTTTTAGGCGTAGTAATAACGGTAGCATTCGGAATATCAATATATAAATCCAATTTGTATATAAAACCGTTGATATATTTGGCGGGATGCCCATTTTATACTTTGATGGCGTGTCTTTCAAGCACAAAAATTTTTAAAAAAATATTCAAATTTATAAAAAATAGCAGCAATAAAGATATAGAAAAAATAACCGTGCCAGTAACGGTTACCAACGGAAGAAATATATTTCCCTGCCGTATGGACTTAATATCGGAAGATGGTTTTAAAAAAGCTGTATTCAGATATAAAAATAAAAAGCAAGAAACCAATCAAAGTTATGTAAGAATGTGTGATGCCGTAAAAAATATATCGGATATACTGGAACAACACGGATTTAGAATGAAAATATGCCAGTCGTGTGCATATTTTTCGCCAAAAATTGACGGTACAAATAATATGGTAAAAGGGTATTGCAACCAACGTGCTGTGGAAGATGAAAATTGCTGTGAGTTTCCCGAAACTTTAATTTGGTCAAGCTGCCAATATTACATCCCAATAGAAGTAAATAAGGTAATAGATATTACCGACTATATAAAAAATAGATAAAATCGTAAAAAAATTTGCGAAGCTTGTTAAATATTAAGAAATATTAATAAAAACAATAGAAAAATTTAAGTTTCTTAGACAAAATGCCGATAAAAATTAAAGAATGAATATAAACGGAGAATAAAATGGGTTTATCATCATCACAAGGCAGATTGTTAATGTTAACCTCCAGATTAAGCGATATACAGTATCAGGAAACGCTTCTTTCTCAAAGGCAAGCTAAACTTGCATTTGAATCAGAAAAAGCTGCCAGTGATTATAATACTAAGATGAACAATTATAAGCTTGAAATAAAAATGCCTGATAAAGGTTCTGACTCGGGATACAAAACTGAAGACTTAGATTATGAAAAGATGACACAGCTAGGTTATGTTGTTATGGATTCGAATGAGCAGATATATTTGCAAAAAGACGAAAATGGTGAATGGATTATTCCTAAAGATTTAGATGGGAAAGATATCTTGTCAATAGATAGTAGTACAGGCAAAGCAGTAATCGGTGATAAAGAATTTAATATAGTAGACGGAAAAGAACATTTGTCCAAGCCAAAAGACCTGCAAAACGCAATAATGAAAGGGGTTTTATTTATACTTGATACCTCAGATACAGATGCCAAATTAACTCTTGATAATTTAAAAAGTGAAACGAAAATGGAATATGTTCTTGATAAATCAGATGATGTTGAAGCTCAAACTACCTATGATATGGAAACAACAAGAATCGGACGTAAAGATAACCAGATTGATATAGAAATAAAACAGTTGGAAACTCAGCATAATGTTGTGGCAAAAGAAATAGATTCGGTAAAAGAAGTTTTAAACAGCAATGTAGAAAGAACATTTAAATTATTCTCGAATGGTTAGAATTAAATAACAGTAACGAAAGGCGGGTATAAAACCCGCCTTTTTCGTTACAAAAATCAACATATGTTTATAAAAACGCAATATTTTTTATTGCTTTCATTTAATAATAATAAGTGGAAAATAGTAAGCATGAATAATATCAATTTGTATTCGAATAATTATCAGGTAGCTAATTCCGGCGTGAATCAAGAACGGATTAAATCATCTTTAGCTGATTCAAGACAGGCTATAAATAATAGCGTTGAAAGTAATACAATGGCAAAATTACTTGATTCAACAGGTGAAGAAGGTTCAAATCTTGAAAAAATAATGCTTGTTCCTTTATTGTCATTTGTTGATAAAAGTATAGACAGATTAATGGGCGGACCTGAAGATAAAAGTATATTAAAGAAAATTGCTAATTTAGGTGATAAAATTTCGAATACATTGCATTTAGATAAATTCTTTAATGAGGGCAGAGTTTCAAAATTAAAAAATAATATTAAAAATAACAGATTGACTAAATATTTCACATCTGATTATCAGGCGGTATCAAAATCACCTTTTGCTCAAAGATCTTCATTAGCTTCAACTCTTAAAAAAGAAGTGGATTCTAAAGCTCAAGAAATATTTAAGGATATGAAGTCGAATGTTGATATAAGTGAAATATTGAAATCATCAGACAGTTTATCTGCCAGCACGGTAAAATTCTTTAAGGAATTAGCATCAACTTATCATGAATTAACTCCCGATTATTTAACATCGGTAAGAAGTACTTTAGAAGAAGTTGTATCAAAATTAGAAGGTACAGGGTTTAAATTTGCCAAAGCTGATGAAAAAAGTATAAATGCATTAAAAGATGTATTGGAACAAATAATATCCAAATCGGAAAATGTAAAAAGTGCTGCATTAACTGACGAAATTACTTCAGTATTAAGTAAATTAAAATCTGCACTTGAAGGTAATACATCAATTAATTTAACAGATGATGTAGCAAAAACGTTATCTTCTATAACTACACCAAAGCAATATTCTACCGGTGAAATATTATCAGTATTGGATGATATAACAGCAAAAGGATTAAAGCCAGAAACGTTAGGAACAGGAAAATTATCCGAATTACGAAATAAATTAAAAGCAGCAAGTTCTAAGATGGGTGATACTTTATTAGGACGAAAATTGGCACAGGGTACATTAAAAACAAAAGATATAATTACATATGGCGGCGGACTTATAAGTTTGTTCTTTATGGCATCAGCCTTAATTCATGCAACAAAAGCAGCTAAAGAAGCACCTAAAGGTGAAAAGAAAAGCACGTTTATGCATGTTATTTCGGAACAATATCTTGGATTTATATTATTTAGCCCAAGTATACAACTGCTATATAAAGCAGGCGGTAACAAGTATAGAGGAATGACCGTTGAAGCAAAACAAGCTTTAAAAGAACTTATACAAAATACAAATGTTGATGAAAATTTGACAAGAGAAGGACTTAAACTTGCTAAACTTCAGAGAAATTTATTAATAAAAGGTGTTGATAAAGATAAAGTTTTATCATTGGCAGGAAAAAGCTTTAAAGAAGCAAAAGAGCTGGCAAAATCTTTGAAAAAAGAAGGTGCTAAACTCAAGTTTTGGGAAAAACCGCTCAAATTTTTAGGCAAAATATTAGATATGGGCTTAGATAAAATGCAAAGAGCCACATATATAAATCTTCCGAAGCTTGGTAAAATAAAAATACCAAAACCGACCTTTAAAGGATTTGTCGGCGGGTTAGGCAGAGCTGTTATTATTATGATGATAATACAACCTTTAATACAAAAACCTGTAACAAAATTGATTCATAAAATATTTGGTAAACCAACAACATATTTGAAAAAACAAGAAGAAGCAAGTGCTGCTAAGGCTCAGCAAACTAAACAGAATGTTTCTCAGTCGAATGTTCCTCAACAAAATATTCCTCAACAAGCTCAAACTCAACAACCAATGCAAGTTGTTCAAACTCCTTCACCTGTTCAACAACAGGGAACATTGTCTAATGATACTAATTTATTACATAAATGGGCAAACAATAATGCTCAACTTACTCAACAAAATCAACCTGCGCAGAATACTGACGTTATAAATAATCCGATAACTCCTGCACAAGATAACTCTCAAACACAAAATAACGCCGAAATCCCTGCTCTTAATATATTTAAAAAAGATGATAAATCTAATGAGCGTTATATTCCGTCAATTGAGCCCATACAGGTTCAATCAACCGATGCCGAACTGGATAAAAGAGTTGCTGCGATAGTTAAAGAAAATGACAAAATTATCAAGCAGGCAGAAAAATATTTACATTAACTTTTTAACCGATAAATGTTAAAATTTTAATATGTTGATACATTTTATTTCAAATTATATTGAATATTTAGAGGTAGAGAGGGGGTTAGCTTTAAATACCATACTCGCATACAGGAGTGATTTATATTCATTAGCAGAATTTTTACAGTCTGAAAAAATTGATGATTATTCAAAAGTCCAACGCATACATATTAATATGTATATTAAAAATTTGTATGATAAAAAATATACACCCCGCAGTATAACCCGAGAAATCGCATCAATAAAAGGATTTTTTAAGTGGTTGAGTATTAATAATTATATTCAACATAACCCCGCTTTGGCAATTGAACAGCCTAAATTGCCAAAACGTTTGCCTAAGGTGCTTTCAATGAAAGAAATATCCGAGCTGCTTGATGAAAGTATGTCAGTCTTAAATAAAGCTGTTTTAGAACTGTTATATGCTGCCGGTTTAAGAGTCTCTGAACTTACCGATATCAAAATTAATAATATTGATTTAAATTCCAAATATATAAGATGTATTGGCAAAGGCTCAAAAGAAAGAATTGTTCCTATCGGATTAAAAGCTTGTAATGCTTTAAAAAACTACTATAAAGATCGGGAATATACAGTAAAAAAATACAGATTATCAACAAATTACTGCTTTATAAAAGATGACGGGAAAAAATTAACCAGACAGGATGTATATAATTTTATTAACTCTATCGGGAAAAATATCAATAAAGACATATCTCCCCATACAATCAGGCATTCTTTTGCAACACATTTGTTGGAAAACGGTGCAGATTTGAGAGTTGTTCAAGAACTGTTGGGACATAGTGATGTTTCAACTACTCAACTGTATACTCATATCAGTAAGAAACGATTAAAAGATATATATTTTGCAATAAATAAATGATAAATTTTGTGAATTTGGTAGCAAAAATTTTATTTAGAATATTTTATATTATCAAAAACAAAACGGAATAGTAAATGAAAATATCATGTATAAATAACAGCATACATAATTTTAACGGGTTATGGGGTAAGACATCTCGCAGAACGGATTTTGATCGTTCATTGGGAGTGCCTAAGGTAGAAGATACATATTATTATTATCCGTTTTCGGATGAAACCCAAGATGAAATTAAACAAGTTTTAAAACAAAATAAAGATGCTTTAATAAATGATGATGACGGATTTACTAAATATATAACTAAGTATTGTAAATTATGTACTACGCTTCCGTTAAAAAAAGTGAATTATGAAAATTATATTAATATGAAACCCTCAAATAGATTAACCACAATGATGCGCAGGGTTCATTATTGCGTAAAAGATAAATACAGAACAAATGAATACGGATCTGACCAAGTTTCTGCCGTTAGTGATGTCGTCGCTAATAAAATGTTAAATGTAAAAAGTTAGATTATAACAGCATAGCAGCCATGCAAGCGGAAATATATGAAGTCAGAGTTCCTGCTATAAGTGCTCTAATCCCCATACGGGCAAGATTTTTTCTTTGATTTGGTGCAATTTCACCTATACCTGATATTTGTATTGCCACAGAAGTGAAATTAGCGAATCCTGATAGTGCAAAAGTTGCTATAATAAAGCTTTTTTCCGAAAGAATGTTTTTCATTTCTGCTAAATCAGTAAATGCAATAGCTTCATTCAAGACAAATTTAGTACCCAAAAGTGAACCCACTTTTGTTACTTCATCAAAAGGAATACCCATTAAAACTGCAAAAACCGAAAATAATTTACCGAAAATCATTTTTATTGATAAATGATTAAGATCCATTCCGATAAAATTCAAGTTAATATGGAGGTTGCTATTGGCAAAAACTCCTAATTTCCCGAGGAAAAAATCTATTAATGCGATGAGTGCAATCAAAGCGATAAGCATAGCAATAACGTTTAAACCCACTTTCATACCGTCAGAAGCACCTTTAGATATTGCATCTAAAACATTAACATCGGTTCTTCGTTTTCTAATTTTAAAATCTTTTTTTGTTTGAGGTTCTAGGGTTTCGGGATAAATAATTTTAGACACTACCAAAGCTCCGGGAGCTGCCATTATACAGGCTGCCAACATATACTGCGGAGGAATCCCGATTCCTGCATATACTGCAATAAGTCCGCCTGATAAACAAGCCATACTCCCTGTCATTGAAGCAAGTATTTCCGACCTCGTAAGATTAGGCAAATACGGTTTTATCATTATTTGTGCTACAACCTGACCAACAAATGAACTCGCTACGTTAGAAAGAGCCTCCGCGCCTGATACATCCATTAATTTATTTACTATTCGTCCGAAAAATGCAACAACTCTTTGCATTATTCCGTAATAATATAGTATGTTTACCAATATCATCATAAATATAAGCGCAGGAATAAGTTTCATTGCAAACATAAATGCTTTATCCCCGAATATTTCATGTAAAATATCCGGGCTGTTTGTTAACGGACCGAATACAAAATTTGCACCCTCGTTTGCAAAGTCGAGTATTTTCTCTATAAATCTTCCGATATATTCAAATAATAATTTCCCCGGCTCGAATTTTAATATAAATACTGCCAGTAAAAACTGCAATATTAATCCTACAATTACAGTTTTATAATTTATCAACTTCTTGTTATTAGACATAATGAATGCTATAAGAAGCATTGCAAATATTCCGATAATTCCAAATAATATATTCATTATATAAATCCCGATTGTTACTTATTATTTATCATACTATAAAATTGTAACAAATTGAATTTGTTTGAATAAAATTAATAATTAGCATTGTAAAATTAAATTATGAAAAAATTATTTATAATTATAACCGTTATGATGTTGAATGCAGCTGTTATATACGCACAACCGCAGGAAATACAATTTATATATATAAACGGTTCTAACAATAACGATAAAAAAATGACGGATTGGTTTTTTGAAGGTGTGCAAAAAATGCATCCGAATATGCTTGAAGCATTTAATAATTCGGAATTTATTAAAACAAAATTTTTGGATGATGGAAAATATAAAATTTCTCAACTGCCCCAGGCATTTTTTTGGGGAGATAGAAGTAATGAAGAAATAAAATCATTAAATTCGGATTTAAATATGACAAAAATGTTTAGTCCGAAACTGGCTCAGACTGTAAGACAATTACTCGCCCATTATTTGCATGATGCGATTTGGGTTTCTCATTATAGAAATATGCATCCCGTTATTGATGATTTACATAAACAGGTTATGCATAATTATAACAATAATAAACCTGTTGTTCTTTTTGGATACAGTGCCGGGGCGTTTGTTACATATGAATATATGTTTAATAAACTTCCTGATATTGATGTTGCGGATTTTGTTATGCGTACAAAATTGTCTGATGAATTAAAAACATTTATTAAAACCAACAAAAGAAAGAATACATGTATTGATGCACTGGTAGAATCAGGTTTGGCGGTTTATAGTGCGGAAGATAAACTCGTTCCTAATCAAAATGATGAAGAAATTAAGAAAAAATATTTAGAACTTGATAATTATACTTGTGATTATTGTATTCCCAATGGTGCATTAAAAGGTATAGTTAATTTTGCAAGTCCTTTGGTACTGTTTTATTCTGATATATCAAACCCTGATTATTCACTGACATATTTTAATAAACTGCTATATAAATATATACTTGAAAATGATATGTTTTGGTTGACTGTTAATTATTCTGACGATCCGCTCGGGTATCCTACAACCAGAAATCTTTCTTATAAAGATTTAAAAGACAGAGTAGATATGGAAATTTTGCCAAACAAAGGGTTTTTATACAGTAAATCAAATGTAAAAAGCAGAAGAACATTTATGGGTGCACATACCTCTTATTGGGATACTGCTAAAAAATTCTCTAAAGCTGTTGTCAGTGCTTATGAAGATGGTTATAGACTATACAATGATAACTCTTTATAAAAAAGAGGGGTTTTTTGAATTACCCCTCTTTTTTTATTCTGCTTTTGCTTTTTTAATGCTTTCATTATATTTGTTGATGGCATTAGTTTTTTCAAGCTCCAATGCTTCTTTTTGTTTAGTTAAATTATATATTTTATCTTGTTTTTCAACAGCTGAAAGTGTAGTTGACTTTTGGGTTGCTTTAATTTTTGCATTTAGATCTTTAATCCTTGAGTTATAAGCACTTTGAAGTTCTTTTTTTTCATTTTGAAGTATTTTAATTTTGGCTTTTTTCTCTAAACCTTCAACAGTTACAGGTTTATTGGGGTTGATACTGTCAATAAAATCCTTAGTGCCATCTACGGTCTTTTCTGTTAAGTCTTTTGTTGCCGTTACTGTTTTATTTGTTGCTGATTTTGTTGCTGTTACCGTTTTATCAGTTGCATTTTTTGTTGCATCGACAGTTTTATTTGTAGCTTCTTTTGTTACTTTGACAGTTTTTTTAGTAGCTTTTTTTGTTGCATTTGCTGCTTTATGTGCGCCTGAGGTTATATTATCCCATATTTCTGATGCTATTACTTGATTAATTGTAAAAGCTGTAATTACAATAGTTACTATTAAAACTAAAAACGATTTTTTCATTTTCCCCTCTTTCTCTATTTATCAATAAAAAAGAAGGTACTAAATGCAAGCACCTTCTTTAATAATTATCTTATTTAAAAGAATCTTTGAATGCATTTATGGCATCTTGTCTTTGTTTCGTTCTAGCTTCTGCAGCTTTTTTATTAGCTTCTTGTTTAGCTTTTGCTTCTGTTTTAGCGTTTTCTATGTCACTTTTTGTTTTATCAATCTTATTTTGAATAGCATCTTGTCTTTGTTTCATTTTAGCTTCCGATGCTTTTTTATTGGCTTCTTGTTTAGCTTTTGCTTCTGTTTTAGATTTTTCTATATCACTTTTTGTTTTATCAATTTTATTTTTGAACGCTTCTTGTTGTGCTTTAATTGCAGATTCTTCTTTTGATGTATCAACTTGAATAGTCGGTTTTGTAAATTTTATTGCTGTTGCATTAGCTGCCATTACATATGAAAAACTTATAATTCCTGCCAATGCTATTGTTAATAATGTTTTTTTCATGTTAATTCTCCTCATTATTGCTATTTCTAAAACAATCTGTATCCGCCAATTGTTACATACTGCTTATTTCTTTTTGATTCTTTATATTTACTGTATTCACCTGATGTTTTGTTACTTCTGCTTGAAGTAATTTCATCAGTTTGTTTATTTTTGTTCATTGCCTTTCTTGTACCGTTTTCCATCATGTCTGCGAGCCTTGAATTTTTCACTTTTACACCTTTGGAAGGTATATATTTATCTACGTCAACGGTATAGTTGCCTTCTTCGTCAATTCCCACATCTGCATTTACTGTAATACCGATACAAAATATTAAAATTAACAGTAATTTAGATATTATTTTCATTATTTCAATTGCCTTAATTTATTGTTATATGATTAAATGTAAATTGAGATAAGAAATTTTTAACTTCATCTTTTGAATATTTCATTTCTCTGTAATTGTTTTCTTTATATATATTTGGAGCTATATGAATTTTTTGGTAATTTTTAATTCTGATAGGACCTGTTGTTATTTTTATATTATTAGTTCCAAAAACATTTGAATTGAAAGCCTCAGGTAAAAATGCCAATTTATTTTGTCCTTCAGGTAAAGTTTGATCGGCATATTTAACATTCTTGAGATATAAATCCTTAATTTTGAAATTTTTTGTAAATATAGCAAATGGAGTTGTAGTTAATTGAATTTGTCTTGCATCAAAACAATTTTGTTCATCTATATATTTTGATGACCAATTACGAATTGTAATAACGGTATCAAAATTAGGTTTAATCGTATAATCAAAACTGTCAATTGTTGTAACTAAACTTGTAGCTTCAAATACTTTTTGTTCGAATTGATCAATATTAAATGATTTTGTAATAAAATACGGGAATATACTTATCATTCCGGCATAAATAAACAATATAATTGCAACAATAATCATTATAGCGTTTTTGTGTTGATTCATTTTATTACCTTCCTATCTTTCTGCTTTATTATCATACCATATTGTTTAAAAAAAAGACATAGTTAAAAGAAAAAATTTATCTTTACATAATAAAAAAAATCAGTATGATATAACTATGAAAAAGATAGTTATAATTATTTTTATATTTATTATTGGATTATCCGTTACGGCGGCAGACGACAATATAAAAGGTAAATCATCTTGGGGTGATAATTCTGATGTTTTTACGAAAGGTTTTGAAAATCAGAAGGCAGTATCGGATAATAAACTTAAAGAAACCGTAAAAATGTTAAAAGATAGGGCTTTGACTAAAAAACAAAAAAAATTAAGAGAACAAGTAAAGCCTTTATCGCCATTACCTGATGAAGAATATTTAAAAGAATTTGCAAGGTCACAGTCTAATGAAGACGAACTCAGTCAAACACATACCGTAATGATTCCAATGCAGGCATATAGTGACAGCGGAGTTTGGATTCAGCCGGGGTATTATAAATTATCATGCCGAAAACTTGGTGAAAATAATTATGTATTGGATTTATCGCAAGGTAATACAAGAGTTATGAGTGTTGAAGCCAAACAAACACAACAAGACTTGGAACAAGACACAATATCATTTTGTAATGCCGAGATAATTGATAACGGCAGAATAAGGCTGGTCTATGGCAGTATTGATTTAAATTTAGTAGGTTATATTTATTTTAAATAATACCTTTTCTGGCTTTTAGTTCTTTCAATTCTTTTTGGAACGGAGAAATTTTTGTCAGTTTCTCCATAATTAAAGGCATTTTTTCAAGTGTATAATCTATTTCTTCTTCAGTTGTAAAACGGCTTAAGCTGAATCTGATTGAACCATGCAGGGCAGTAAATGGTACCCCCATTGCTTTTAAAACATGACTCGGATCAAGACTTCCTGAAGTACAAGCGCTTCCTGAGCTTGCACATATTCCGTAATCATTCATATTTAAAAGAATTAATTCACCCTCTACAAATTCAAAACCTATATTGGTGGTATTTGGCACTCTTTTATGTGCGCAAGAGTTAAGTCTTGCATTATAAATCTTAGAAAGTAAACCGTTTTCGAGTTTGTCACGAAGTCTTTTTACTTCTGTCGATTCATAATTTAATGAACTTTGGGCAAGCTCGGCAGCTTTTGCCATGCCTATTATAAATGGGACATTTTCAGTGCCTGCTCGTTTCCCGTTTTCTTGGTGTCCGCCTATGATTAAAGGTGTAATTAGTACGGAGGATTTGACATATAGTGCTCCTATGCCTTTTGGTGCATGAAATTTATGTCCGGATACCCCCATCATATCAATTTGGGTATTTTTTACATCAAGCTTAATTTTGCCTGCTGCTTGCACTGCATCAACAAATACTTTAATTTTACTGTCTATACTTTTAACCTTATCTGCTATTTCTTCAACGGGATTAATTGTACCCGTTTCGTTATTTGCATACATACAAGATACAAGTGCGGTTTTTTCATCTATTGCATTATATAATTCATCAAGATTAAGTTCTCCTGCCGAATTTACGCCTATATATGATATTCTGTACCCTTCTTTTTCGAGTTGTTTATGAAGGTTTAATACACAAGGATGTTCAACTTTTGTTGTAATCAGATGATTTCTTGATTTATCAGAAGTTAATATACCTCTTATTGCCATATTTGCACTTTCACTTCCTGAAGCGGTAAAAAATATTTCTTTTGCACTGTTTGCTCCAAAAAATTCTTTTATTTGTTCTCTTGCTTCTTTTATAGCTTTTGAATTTTTACCGCCAAACTCATATATACTTGAAGGATTTCCGTAATATTGAGTAAAATATGGCATCATTACTTCAAGGACTTTTTCGTCAACTTTTGTTGTTGCATTGTTATCTAAATATATAAGCTTCGTATTTATCATATTACACCTGAACTATTTCTATATTTTCATCAATGTGTTGTTTTAAAGTAGCCTCTACAAAATGGGTTAAGGTTAGTTGTGAACGGTTGCAAGCGTGGCATCTGCCGGATAATTTAACCATAACTTTGTTATCCTGAACATCAATTAACTCTACATCGCCTCCGTCTTTTCTTAACTCGGGTGCGATATATTGTTCTATTATGTTATTAATTTTTATTATCATTTGCGTTTTAGTCAGTTGTTGAGGCTTTTTGGTTTCCGAATTAATATTATTTAGTATATCTTTTATTTTACCCTGACATCTGCCGCAAGCACCACCTGCTTTTGTATAATTTATTACGTCCTCTAATGTTTTTAAATTATTATTTCGAATTTCATTTTCCAAAAAGGTTTTTGAAATATTGAAACAATTACAAACTATATCTTCAGATTTATTAAAAGTTATTTCTTCATTGTAATAATTAGCAATAGCTGCTTCCAATGCTTCATGACCCATAACGGAGCAATGCATTTTTTCGGGAGGTAAACCTCCGAGTGCATCAACAATCTCTTTATTTGTAATTTTTCTTGCTTCATCAATGTGCTTGCCTATCACCATTTCAGTTAATATACTGGAGCTGGCAACAGCACTTCCGCATCCGAAGGTTTGAAACTTCGCATCCGTAATTATACCTTTATCGTTTACCTTTAAATATAACTTAAGCATATCTCCGCAAGATAATGAACCTGCTTCCCCTATTGCATCAGCATTTTCAATTTCTCCGACATTTCTAGGATTCTTATAATGATCCATTACTTTTTCTGAATAATCCCACATGTTATTACCTGTTTCTTTCCATCACTTATTATACTCTAAAAAAATTTTCTACAATAAATAAGATAAAAAGACCGGAACAAAAGTTCCGGCCAATAGATACGAATTTCACTCTAATCTGAATGGTTATGAATTAAATTAGTTTATATTTATATTACCCCATACCTTGGAATTTTGGAGTTGCTTTTTCAATAGCACTGCCTTCAGCTTCAATTATTGCATCTAATCGTTTTTGTACTGATGTTAATGCCGTATCTAAACGTTTTACTTCCATTTCTATTGCATTTTCTTTTATACCCGTTTTATATATTTCATTATTTATATCTGCTAATTCGGCATCAAATAAACTTTGTTTCTCTTTTATTTTACTATTGATATTATCTCTTGTAGCTTTATCGTTCTTATTACTACCGTTTTTAATACCTTCAAGGAATTGTTGCGCATCTTCAGAATAATCATCTACTTTTCTTTGTGCTTCTTCACCATCTTCTGACGGCTTAAATGACTGTACAAATGTATCATCGTATTGTCCGTCATCTTTGATGTGCGACAATAACTCATAGAATTCCGCCAATTCTACGGCTTGTGATGCCTGCATACTTGATAGTTGCTGCTGAAGTGATAATGTGTCAGAAGCAAGAATGTTCTGTTCATTAGAACGTTGTGTCTGCTGCAATGAAATACTATTACATTGCCCAGTAAGTGAAATTTTTTGTTGTGCAAATAAAGCGTAACCCATAACTCATCTTCCTTTTTCTTATCGTATCCAATCATGTAATTCCACGACTTGATAAATGTATAACAATTTTATATTTAAAATATATTGTTTGTATATATAAATTTTTAAAACCCAATGTATACAATGGTTTTGGCGATTATTTAACTTAATAAAACTTAATATATGCTTTTTTCTTAAATTGATATAGAATAATTTTGATATGTATGAAGAGTTGGAAGAAATAAAAAATAATTGTTTAAAATGCAATAAATGCGGGCTTTATAAGACAAGAACAAATATTGTATTTTCTTCTGGTGTTCCAAATAGCAAGATGGTGCTTGTAGGTGAAGCCCCGGGGTACTGGGAAGATCAAAAGGGCGAACCTTTTGTCGGTAAGGCCGGGCAATTATTGGATAAAATATTTGAGTGTGTGGGTTTATCAAGAGAAAAAGATGTATATATATGCAACACAATAAAGTGCAGACCGCCCGAAAACAGAGACCCTTTGCCTGAAGAAAAGGCTGCGTGCAAAGAGTATCTTGAAGCTCAGCTTGAGATATTAAAACCTAAAATTATTCTTATCTGCGGAAGAGTTGCCCTTAATACTTTCCTGCCTGATAAAGGCGGTATAACTAAAGTTCGGGGTCAATGGTTCGATGGTCCTTATGGTGCTAAAATGATGCCGATTTTTCACCCGTCGTATCTTTTGCGTAATGATTCAAGGGAAAAAGGCAGCCCAAAATGGCTTATGTGGCAGGATATTAAAGAAATTAAAAGGGCTTATGATGAACTTTAGAAAAATATTTGCCGTTTTATGGTATACGGGACTTTCTTTATTTTTTTTATTAATTATTTATGCTTCTTTTATTGAACCGAAGTTAATTTGTATTAAGCATTATAACTTATATCTTCCTAATTACGGCAGTAAACATAACGGCTTAAAAGTTGCAATAATGTCTGATTTTCATATAGGGGGAGTCGGAATAAATGAAAAACAGCTTCGAAAATTTGTAAACAAAACAAATAAAGAAAATCCTGACATTATATTTTTACTTGGTGATTTTGACTCGCTCAGAATTTATTATTCAAAGAATGTTAATGCAGATAATATCCCAGAAATATTATCAAAACTAAATGCCAAGTACGGTGTTTATTCAGTATTGGGTAATCATGACTATGATGACAGGCTATTAATAAAACCTTTGCTGCAAAAAGCTGGAATTAAAGTTTTAGAGGATGAATATACAACTTTAAATATAAACTCGAACAAATTAAATATATACGGACTTAAAGACTTTTGGCATTATGATTACAATTCCCGATTAATAGATAAAACTCAAAAGTCTGTAATTGTATTAACTCATAACCCCGATACATTTCCGCTTTTACCCGAAAATATTTCTATTGCATTGGCAGGACACACTCACGGCGGTCAAATTTATCTCCCGTATATCGGCGGAGTATTTTCTTCATCAGTATATGAACAGAGATTTATGAAAGGGTATATTGTTGAGAATAATAAACATTTATATGTTACATCCGGAATCGGTAATATAGGGCCTTTCAGGTTCGGAATTCCGCCAGAGATAGTTATTTTGACATTGTATTCTCAAGATGATTTTCCCGAAAATAAAATTATTAATACCAAGATGCGAAAAGGTAAAAATATAGAAAAAGTACCCTTAATATTTGCACAATATATTAGAGACAATTATAAACCTAAACTTATAAAATATTTTGGGTATATATAAATCTAAATCAGACTTTTATATAATTCTTTATATTTTTTTGCGCTTTTATCCCAAGAAAAATCTTTAGACATTGCATTTTTTATAAGTTTTTGCCATTCTTTTTTATTTTTATAGGTATTTATTGCATATTTGATTGTGCCTAGCATTTCGTGAGCATTATAATTGTAAAATTTAAACCCGTCAGCGCCTTCCATCGGATACCCGTTTATTGTATCATCAAGACCTCCGGTTGCTCTTACTATCGGAATTGTTCCGTATTTTAGTGCAATCAATTGAGATAATCCGCATGGTTCAAATCTTGACGGCATTAAAAACATATCGGCTCCTGCATATATCTTATTGCATAAATCTGCACTGTATTCAATTCTTGCTCTTATATTTTTTGAATTGTAACTCAGCCATACAAAGAAATCTTCGTACCGTTTTTCTCCCGTTCCTAAAACTATAATATCTGCTTCAAGTTCTCTCAGTTCATTTTCAACAAATTTTAAAAGGTCTATTCCTTTTTGCTCCACAAGTCTTGATATTATTGCAATTAAGGGTCTGTCTTTTTTATATTCAAGCCAGTAGTCTTTTAAAATATCTTGTTTACATTTTTCTTTATTTTTTAAATTTTTCTCATCATAATTATATTTTATTAATTTATCTGTTTTGGGGTTAAATTCACTATAATCAATACCGTTTAAAATGCCTGTAAGTTTGTATTGTTTTTCTCTTAATGTCCAATCCAAACCTTCTCCATAATCATAAGTAAGTATTTCCTGAGCATATTTCGGCGATACTGCTATTATTTTATCGGAATAATTAATAGCACCTTTCATCCAGTTGAGCATTCCAAAATGTTCTAACCCGTACATGTGGTATACTTCTTGTCTGCTAATACCTGCAAAATCAAGCACTTCCTGAAAATATTTCCCCTGATATGCAAGATTGTGTATTGAAAAAACTGTTTTTGCGTTCTTAAAAAATTCATCATTTTTGTAAGATGTTTTAATCCATACGGGAATCATAGCCGTATGCCAATCGTTGCAGTGTATTATATCGGGCTTAAAATTTAAGGCTCTGGCATATTCTAAAACAGCTTTTGAAAAACATATAAATCGTTCCTGCTCATACCAGCTGTCTATGCCTTGAGGATATACACATCTGAAACAGGAATAAAACTTCGGATTATCTATAAAAAATACGTTAATATTTGTGTGAGGAAGTTTACACATGGAAAGAGTAAAGACATATTGTGCATAACCGAAATGAATTGTTAATCGTGAGTTCTCTATCTCTTTAATTTCGTATTTTTTTCGGTCTATACTGCCTATTAAAGGCGTAAATATTGCAATTTGGGTATCTTTATCTTCTATATATTTGGGAAGCGAACCCATTACATCCGCAAGTCCGCCTACTTTTGTAAACGGTGCCAGTTCAAATGCTGCATATAATATTTTCATAATCTGCCTCTTTTTATGAAAGTCTTGATAAATATTCAAGTGAATATTTTAATATATCTTCCGTTTTTGTACTGTCTTTTTTATGGTTTAAGACCTCTTTTATAGCATTTTTTGCTTCATTTACGCTATATCCTAAAGATACTAAAACACTTTGTACTTCGACAATAGCTTCTTGATTTACTTCGGTTGTCAGCTTTATGTCCTCTACGTCAACAGGGGTGATATTTGCCCAATTTACAAGTTTATCTTTCAGTTCCAATATAATTTTTTGTGCTACTTTTGCTCCTACGCCTTTTGCTCTTGATAATTCTTTATAATCCTCTCTTATCATTATGTCTACAAGTTCGGATATTGAGAATTCATCCAATATTAAGAGCGCTAATTTTACTCCGATACCTGATACACTTTGAAGTATATTAAATATATCTCGTTCTTCTTTTGTTATAAATCCCGTAAGGCTCATTGTATCTTCTTTATGTGTTAACGATACATATACTTTTACTTCGTCGTCTTGGATTCTTTCTATTGTTCTTTTTCCGGTATGAATTAAGTATCCGATATTATTAACATCAACTACAATATGTGCTCCTAAATATGAATTAATCTGTTTTGATACAAGATGTCCTTTTAAATAATCGTACATTATTCCGCCTTTAATTTATTATATGTTTCAAGTGCTTTTTTCATTTCTTTATCATTATTTAATTGTTTGTATGAATATGCAAGATTATAATAAAAATCAGCATTATCGGGCTTTAATTTTATTGCTTTTTCAAATGCATTTTTTGCTTCTTTATAGTCTTTTATTCCAAGATAAGCACAGCCTAAATTATAGTAATAATAAGGAAAATCCTTTTTATATTTTAGGGCCGATTTATATTCGTTAATTGCACTGTTATATTTTCCCTGATTGAGATATATATTTGCTAAATTATAATGTGCCTTGTCAAAATCAGGTTTTAGCATTATTGATTTTTGCAAGAAGAAAGAAGCATTCGTTTCGTTATTGAAATCCTGTGATATATTGCCGAGTATATACCATAATTCATAATCTCTTTCATCTTCGGTAATTTTAGAAATCATATTATATGCTTCTTCCAAATTATTAGAATTATATAGAGCAATAATTTGTTTCTTTTTATCCTCAAAAGATTCTTTTGCGAAACCGAAGTTTGCACCTAATATGTATGCTATCAAAATATAAATTATTACTTTTTTCATAACGTGTCCTTTAAAATATTATAATTTAATTATATATTTGTTTCTATTATGACAAAAAATAAATGTAAAGTTTTATAACAATTTAAGCAAAATCTTCAATTATGATAAATAAAAAAACTTTAATATAATATAGGGCAATAAAACTACTCAGGCAGATATGATTTGTTTAGACATTGATTTAAAGTACTTATGTACATATTTAAATATAAGTATTTCCTCAATAGAGAAGTACCGTTATAAAACTATTACCGAAATTTTGGAAACAGAAGCCCAAAAAGGTAATACTCGTGCAGCCGAGTATATGATTAAACTGGCTTCTAATCCCAATGAACTGTTAAAAGCTTTTAAACTTGTTAACCCTAAAAACAGATATTTAATACTTAAAAATATGAATGAAGAAGACCTGATGAAGGTTATGGAAAATCTTGAAACAGGACAATTCTTGCTTGGTTTAAGTATGTTTAATCCTGATGCATTGGTTGAATTAATGAAATGTCTGCCGACAGAAAGCCTTACTAAAGTCGTACTCTCTGCCATGAGCCCTGATAAATTCCTTAAGGAACTTCCTGAAGAATACTTAAATGAATTTCTTTCTTCGGATAAAATTGACAGAGAAATGATGATGAAAGCAATGGAAGATGTTGATGAAGATCAACTTCAAAAAATGATGGAAAATTATACGGGACAACCTTGTTATGATAAAGGTGATAATATTCTTTCATCACTTTCTGAATTGAATGATGATGATTTTATGAAAGCTGTTTTCTCATTTGAACCAAAAGGAAAACAACAGTTAATTTCCGGACTTTTAACCGAAAAACCCGATTTATTCCAAGAATTTTCGCAAGATGCGCTTACTCATCCGTTTAAAACTATGCAGAAAAAAGATATACTTAAATCATTAGGGGTACTTGACCCTAAAGAATTTTTGCCGATGATGGAAAAACTCCCCCAAGAAATAATGGCTATAATTGCGACTCAGATTGACCCTAAAGTATTTTCGGAACTGCTTACAAAAGATTTCAGCCAAATTATTGCTCAATGCGGTACTAATATCTAATATTAATATTATTTAAGCCCCCATTTTTTTTCAAGTTCTTTTATTTTTCCTTCATTTAGCATTCTTGTTATAGAAGCGTCCACATAATTCTTTAATTTTTTATCATCATATTGCTTAATGCCTATTGCATATAATTCTTTTGAAATTCTGTTTTTCAGTATTCTGTATTTTTTGTTATTATGTATTAACCCTGAAAGAATGGTATCATCAGTACTTAGTGCATCACCTTTATTGTTTAAGAGTGCATTAAATGCATCATCATAATTTTTATATCCTATTATTCTTGCGGTTGGAATGATATTTCTTATGTTTCGTTCCGCATTTGAGCCTAAAACTACAATAGTTGTTTTTTTCTTTAAATCTGAAAAAGTATGTATATCACTGTTCTTTCTTACAAGCGCAGTTTGACCTGCCGCATAATATGGCTTTGAGAAATCAATTAAATACGCTCTTTGAGGCGTTATTGACATTGTCGCTATTACCATATCAACTTCGCCTGAAGTTATTGCCTCAATTCTTGTAGCGGGTGTAACGCTTATATATTGAATTTTACGTTCACTGCCTAAAAGTTCTGCCGCTATATATTTCGCAATATCGATGTCGAATCCGTCATTTTCTCCTGTTTTCTTGTTAATAAACCCGAAAGGATATGAATCAGTTTTAACACCTACTATAAGGTAACCTCGGTCAATTATTTTTTCAATTGCATTTTGTTCTTGTTTTTTTGAACAACCTGCCAATAAAATTAAAGAAAGTATTAAAAGACAAATAATTTTTTTCATTTTAATCACCTTAATTATTTTCAGTGTTTTTCTTTATTAATCTGTTATATACTCGGGAATTAATTTCTCCGCCGATTAGAAGTATCAATGAGGTATAATACAGCCATACCATTAAAATAGCAACTGCTCCGATTGCTCCGTATACTTTATTATAGGCATTTAAATTGCTTAAATATATTGAAAAACACCATGAACCGAGCATCCAAAACAAACTGAAAAACATTGTACCGGGCATTACACTTCTGAATTTTATTTTGTCATTGCCCTCTATTGCCGGCAGTATAAAATAATTCCCTATTGTACATATAGCCAGTGCAAAATATGATACAGGCCATCTTACTATTGAAATTATATTTATGGCTATTTTAGAAAGAGCCGTATAATCCATCATATAATTTAAAAATACTTTACCAAGCACAATTAAATTAACTACCAAAAACAGAACAAGTGAATTAATAAAAACCATTAATACTGATAAAACTCTTGTATAAATAAAATTTCTGGTTTCTTCTATGGCATAAGCACGGTTTAAACCTTTGATTATAACAGCTATTGCATTTGCGGCAAGCGCTATTGTTATAACCAGTCCAAAAATAGCTATAATTTTACCCTGTTTAAATATCATTGCCTCATTTAATGTATTAACAATTAACGATGCAACATCTTTGGGTGCTATATTTGTTAGAAAATTTAATATTGGAACAATAAGTGCTTTTTTCCCTATCCAAGCAAATAACGAGGTTAAAAATAATAAAAACGGAAACAATCCTAAAATAAACCAAAACGCCATTTCTGCGGCAACTCCGCAAAAATCTTGTTCTATTATTTTTTTTATGAGTGATTCAATATATTTTTTCATTTTATTACGTCTTGAACTCGTTTTAATAACTTATCAAAAGCTATTGCAACGGGTTTTTTTATAGTGCAGCCCGCCGCAAATTTATGACCTCCGCCTCCAAAATCTACTACTATTGGGATTACATCAATATTTTTGCTTCTAAGACTTACTTTTGTGTATCCTTCTTTTGTTTCCTTTAATATAGCAGCTATTTCAACATTTTTGGAGGTCCTTAATGTTTCAACAATCCCTTCGGTAAAGTCATCGGATGCATTAAATTTACTCATATCACTTCTTGTTATTTTTGCAAAAGCAATTTTTCCTTCATTATAAAATATTGCATTTGAAATTATATATGCCTGAAATTGTACCATTGATTGAGGCTTTGTTTCGTAACAGGCTCTAAATTCGTATGTAGGAGAAACCCCCAATCTTACTAATTCCGCAGCAAGCATAAAAGTTTCGGGTGAAGTATTTTCATATTTAAATCCGCCCGTATCGGTTAAAAGTGAAGTATAGATACATCTTGCTACATCAGTCGGAATTTCAAATCCCCACTCTTTAAATATATTGTATAAAATAATTCCCACACAAGCGGCGTCACCGTCAATTATATTAATATCTCCATAGCCGTTATTTGTTTTATGATGGTCTATATTTACTCTGAATTGTGCATTGTCATATATTGTTGTACCTGATATCATTCTGTCTTTTGAAGCAACATCTACTGCTATTGCCAAATCATATTTTGTATTTTTGTCAATAGTTTGTACATCAATAAATCTTGTATAGTCAGGTAAATAAGTATAAAGTGACGGCAAGGTACCGACATATACTGAATCAACTTTTTTTCCGAAATATTTTTCTATCATTAAGCTTATTGCTATATTAGAACCTAATGTATCTCCATCTGGACTCACATGCGAAAATACAATAATACTTTGAGCTTGTTCTATTTTTTGTTTGAGATCTATATAAAGTTCATTCATACTTTTTTATTCTCTACCGGTACGATTATACAATAAAATTAAGCAGAAGGCTAAGGTTTTATTAAAATTTTTACCGCTTTACCGTTCATATGCTTGATAAGAGCATCTTCTGTTTGTTCAAGTGTCATTGTTTCCGTAATAAGTTTTTCAACGGGAAGTTTTTCTTCATAAATTAATCTTAACGCTTCTCTAAAATATAAAGGAGTGTGGTGGAAAATACTCAAGACTTTTATTTGGTCATAATGAAGCCTTTTTGTATCAATAGAAATTCTGGTACCCGATTCACAGCCTCCAAAAAGATGCACGGTTCCGCCTCGTTTGACAAAAGTAAACATACGCTCCCAAATTTCCGGTAATCCTACGCATTCAACGGCAACATCAAGTCCCTTTTTCTCGTCTGAAAAATCTATAAAAATCTTTTCGGGATTAGGGTATTTTACTAAATCTATAATTTCATCAGCTTCGCCAAATTCTTTTGCAAGTTTAAGTTTCAAGGGATTTCTCCCCGCTGCAATAACTCTGGCACCTTTCATTTTTGCCAGTTTTACAAACATTAGTCCGATTGGTCCAAGCCCAACAACTCCTACCGTTTGTCCCGACTTAATCCCTGTTTTTTCTATTCCATGCACAACATTTGCTAAAGGCTCACAAAATGCGGCACGTTCATAACTCAAATCATCGGGCAGGTGAAGCAAATTCCTTTTTACAATTGCTTCAGGAATATTAATATATTGAGCATATGCTCCGTTTAGAAATTGGAGATTTTCGCATAAATTGTATTCACCTCGTTTGCAAAAAAAACATTTGCCGCAAGGGGCCGAATTTGCTGCGACAACTCTATCTCCTTCTTTAAATCCGATTACGTTTTTCCCTACTTTTGTTATTATTCCGGAAAACTCATGACCAAAACCGGATGGAGTCCTTTTTATTAATACCGGATGTCCTCTTCTATATGTTTTTACATCAGTCCCGCAGGTTAATGCTGCTATTATTTTAACCTGTACTTCTTCGGGTTTTGGATTATTTATTGTGACCTCTTCATATTTTATGTTTTGAGGTGAATAAAATTGTATTGATTTCATTTTCATAATGTTATATAAGCTTTCATTATTTTATTTGAGAGTGTATCATTTAATGCATCGTTAATACCCTCTATCGGATATACGGAAGATATTCCCGCTACTTTAACTTTTCCCGATTCTATAAGCCGCATTGAATCTTCCAAGTCCATTGGTGAAGGCGAGTAACTCCCCATAATGTTCAATTCTCTGTAATAAATATCATTATTTAAAAAACCGTTATCATTTTTAATACTTGAAAAAACTATAATATTTGCTCCGTCTCGTGCTGCTTTAACCGCAAAATCAATACTTCCTGATGCACCCGCTGTTAAAAATATATTATCAAAACCTATATTTGTTATAGATTTCATATCAGCCAGCGTAGAAGCTTCATCTTTTAACATAAAAGCTTTATCAAAACCGAATTTTTCGGCTCTGCATACACGTTCGTATATCAAATCACATCCGTATACTTCATTACCGAATGCTTTTATTGATTCTCCCATTAATATACCGATAGAGCCTAATCCTATAACCAGACTTTTACTGTTATCTTTAATTCTGGCACGTTTTACCGCACGAATACAGCATCCTAACGGTTCTAAAAATGATGCTTCCACGTCTGATAAATTCAGATTAACTTCAAATACCGTATTTAACAAATGCTCTTCTGATACATATATATATTCGCTGAATCCGCCGGGAACAATGTTTGTTTTTTTAAAATGCCTGCACATTGAATAATTCTCGCTCCAGCAGTATTGGCAGTTAAAACAAGGTACATGATGGCCCAGTGCAACTTTATCACCTGCTTCAAAGTTGGTTTTAGAATTTATTTCAACTATCTCACCTACAACCTCATGTCCAAGAATAGCCCCGTCTTTGGCGATTCCTGTCTGCATTTTTACTATGTCACTTCCGCATAATCCGCAGCCCCTAACCTTTATTATTGCGCCCGTACCGTATTCATCTAGCATCGGCTTCGGTACATATCCAATAATAAATTTTTTATTATCCAGTATTGCTGCTTTCATATTATTACCTTTAAATTCCTATTACTATTATAGTTTAAAATAAATTATTTTGTTTTAAAATTTCCAAGTCATACTCACTGATATCACCTTGTAAAAATTTTTGAAATAAATCGGGACGTTTTTGCTTTGTAACTATAAATTGCTGAAGTCTGCGCCAATTTTTTATTTTTTCGTGATTGCCGTTTAATAATATTTCCGGTACTTCTAACCCGTCATAAATTCTTGGCTTTGTATAATGCGGATGTTCAAGCAATCCGTCATAATGAGAATCATATTCTTTTGATTCTTTATCACCAAGTACACCGTCTTTTAGTCTTATTACGCTGTCTATTATACATAATGCGGGTAATTCCCCGCCCGTCATTACAAAATCTCCGATTGATATTTCCATACCTTTTGATAATATTTTTATTCTTTCATCAAAACCTTCATAATGTCCGCAAATTATTATTATTTGGTCTTTTTCGGAAAACTCTTTTGCCATGTTCTGATTAAATACCTTACCTTGGGGGGACATAATTATAGTTTGGCTGTTTTCATATCTTTTTATTGATTTTAATGCATCCATATAGGGCTGGCATGCCAATAACATACCGGCACCGCCTCCGTATGGAGTATCATCCACTTTCCGGTGTTTATCCAGGGTATAATCTCTGGGATTTACGGTATTTATTTCAACCAACTTATCATTTATTGCACGTTTTAATATGCTGTAATCACAAGCATTGTTTATCATATCGGGGAATAAACTTACTACGTCAAACCTCAACTTATTAAACCTTCTATGTTATTTATAACAATCTTTTTTGATTTTAAATCAACAACAGGTACTAAATCTTTGACAAACGGAACAAGATGTTCTTTCCCGTTAGCATCTTTTACCGATAATATGTTATTTGCAAGATTTTCACCGATTGCACATACCTTACCTATGCAGCAACCGTCCTCATCAAATACATCCATATCTATCAAATCACTTATTAAATACTCATCTTCTTCAAGATTTGCTTCAACTTGTGATTTTGATAAATATATATCACATCCCTTAAATTCTTCGATTTCATTTACTGTATTAAATTCTTTAAACTTGATGATGGCAAAATGTTTATGAAATCTGACAGATTGAACATTTAACTCTTTAAATACATTATCCTTTTTAACAAATACTGTTTTGAGCTTTTGTATTTGAGTATCTTTTCCTTTAGTAAATCCGATTTTAGCATCACCTTTAATACCGTGAAAATTAAGGATTTTTGCTATGGAAATTAAGTCTTGAGTCATAATTATTCAGTCTTTTTATATTCGGCAGGTGCATCTTCACGATCTTGATTCCAGCGGTCAAGTCCCATTTGTTTCCTTATAAGCCCTATACCGACGTGAACTCTCCATTCATCCATTCTTAATTGTGCCGCAATAATTTTATGACATCCGATAGGAGGCAAAGGTAATAGCGGTTCATATAAATTTTTTATTGCAAATAATTGATCGGGAGATACTGCCAATTTCCTTTTGGGGAACGGAAGTTTAGGTAGCATAAGTTTTTGCCTTACAAGGTTAATACCAAAAAATACTTTCCTTGGCTCTAACCCGATAGCTTGCCCGATAATTTCGTGAATATCAGGATTAGGTAAAGGCAATGCCTTCTTATAAAGTACCTCAATTTGTTCAATTTGTTCTTTGCTGACAAGCAATTGCTTTTGTCTTTGAGGTTTCGGTCTTCCGTTATTAGGACGCGGACGTTGAAAATTGCCTTGTCTGTTATTAAAATTTCTTTGTTGCGGTTTCCCTGTTCTATTGTCATTTCTGAATCTGTTATTATATGGTCTTTGATGATTTCCCCGATTATCTCTCGGACGATCATTCCTATTATATCCGCTGCCTTGGTTTCTGTTATATGAATTTCTTTCGTATCCTGATTGATGCCTTGTGTTATTCTCGTTTTCATTTCCGAATGAATATGAGTTTGCGTGTTCTTCAGTTGAACTTGCCGACGCATTTTCCGCTTCTTTTGATAACCCCTCGGTATATTTCTTATCGGAATATAAACAATTAGGACAAATTACCCTTTTCGGGTTCTTTGTTTCAAACTCTGCTCCGCACTTAATACACTTATTTACATACATTTAATATGCCCCTTTATTTATATTTAAAAGCAAACGCTTTACTCTCTCCTTGCTAAGGATTATTACCATGTTGATTAGAAATTGACTCTACCTATTATAGTGCTATTTAAAAAATTTGTCATGCATTTTCAAATGTTAACTATATTTATAATTCTACACGTAAAAATTTAATATTACAAGTGTGTATATAAATTTTCTTGTTTTTTAAAATATCTTAACTATTACGGCATGATTTTTTTGAACTCAGCTGCCCGCATGCTGCATCTATATCAGCACCTCGTTCAAGTCTTATCGTAACTTTTTTCCCTGAAGCTTCCAATATATATTTAAACTTTTGAACGGTTTCCTTTAACGGCTTTTTATAATTACTTTTTTCGTTTTGATTGTATAAAATTAAATTTACGTTACTTTTTAGTTTAGCTATTGCAGTTGCAAGCTGTTTCGCATCATTAACTGAATCATTAATGTCTTTCATCAAAACATATTCTATTGTCACTCTCCTGCCCGTTTTTTGTGTATAGGATTTTAATTCTTTTATTAAATCATCAAATTTATATTCCTTAGCCACCGGCATTATTTTCTCACGTATTGCCTGATTCGGCGCATGGAGAGATATCGCCAGTGTTGATTGAAAATCAAGCTCGGCAAGTTCTTTAATTTTGGGGATGATTCCGCAGGTTGAAACGGTTATTCTCCTTGCTCCAATTTGAAATTGTTCACGCAAAATTTTTATTGAACCTATTAAATTATTAAAGTTTAACAGAGGTTCTCCTTGCCCCATATATACTATATTTGTAATTTTTAATCCCGTATCTGCTTGTATAAGATATATTTGTTGAATAATTTCTTCAGTTTCAAGATTACGTTTAAACCCGAGTTTTGCTGTCGCACAAAAATCACAACCCATTGCACAGCCGACTTGTGTACTTATACAGGCAGTTAAATTTGCTCTGTTATCAAACCTCATCAGTACTGCTTCAACGTAATTCCCGTCTTTTAGTTCAAATAAATATTTTATTGTTCCGTCTTTACTGATTTGTTTGTCTTTTATTGAGATTGAACAAAATTGTGTTTTTTCAATAAGCAGTTCTCTTGTGCTTATTGGTAAATCAGTCATATCATTGATTTCTTTTACGGATTTTAAGTAAATCCAATTATATAATTGCTTCGCACGAAATTTTGATTGATTATTATCAATCATAAATTTTTCAAGTTCTTCCAAATTTTTTCCTGCGAGTATAACTTTTGTATCCATATCGCAATTAATTTTAACATAAAATTTGTATTTAAAAATATTCGTGCTAACATGATACTTGAAATATATTAAGTCAAGGAGAACTAAATTGAGAACATACGAATTATTATCAATAATTAAACCGAATATTGATTCAGAAGAATTTGATAAAGTTTGTGCAAAAATTGAAGAAACAATTACTTCTTTGGATGGAAAGGTTACTTCTACGGATAAAATGGGCCGTAAAAAATTGTCTTATGACATTAAAGACTTTAGAGACGGATATTTTGTTGTACATAACTTTGAAATGGAGCCTAAACAAGCAGGTAAATTTAACAGACAATTAAGGTTAAATGAAAATATACTTAGAATTATGCTTATTGAAACTTCAGAAGTAAAAGCGTAATACGGAGAGAATTATGTCAATAGCAAAAGCGGTGTTATCAGGTATAGTTTACAGAGCTCCCGAAAAAAGATTTACGGGGAATAATATTCCCGTTACTTCTTTTACATTGAATATAGATGAAAAAGAACAATCTTTAATCAGAGTTATTGCTCGGGGCAATAATGCCGAGGCTGTTGAACAGTCTGTTTCAAAAGGTGACAAAATTGTTATAGAGGGCAGACTTCAAGTATCATCCGTTCAGGCTGAAGACGGTACCGAAAAGAAAGTTATGGAGCTTGATTTATCAAGTTTTGAGCTTATCTCTGGAACTTCAAATACATCCGTACAGCAGAACAAAACTTCTGATGAAGTGGTTAAATTCTCAGAAGTTGAGATGGATGATGTGTTAATAGGTGAGGAAGAAATTCCGTTTTAATGATTAGAATATAGAGGATAAATATAATGGCAAAAGAACAATTAGACAAGAAAAAACGTAAAAATTGCAGTTTCTGCGCAGATAAGGTAGAAACCATTGATTACAAAGATGCTCAAAAATTAAGAAAATACTTAACGGAAGCAGGTAAAATATTACCCAGAAGAATAACGGGTACTTGTGCTGAACATCAGAGAATGCTTGCTAAAGCAGTTAAAAAAGCAAGAGAAACTTCTCTGTTGTGCTATGTATTTGAGTCATAGTTTAATTTTTTAAAAATTTTAAAAGTGAAAAGAGGACAATTTTGTCCTCTTTTTATATTGTATAAAATTAATCCCGTATTATATGTACCGAGGATCTTGTTGTTATATCGGGTGTGAAATAAGGATTGTTGTTGAAATTTCTGTAATAATTGTAATAGTTTCCGTTGTAGTTGTGATTATGTAAATTGTTATGGTAGTAAGGTCTTTTTATTCCCGAATTTAAAAAACCTTTATTTTGGTAATAAGGACGGTTGAAAAATCTGTTATTATTATGGTATCTGTTGTGATATGGGCAGTAATTCCCCGGATTATTCATAAAGTTTAAAAATTCGTTTCTGTACATATTATTAGCGTATCCTGAACCTGTTGTACCGTAATAAGAATCCCAAGAAGGTGTGAATCCTGTCATTGTTGATGTTGTTGAAAATGGGGCACTTATTGTATTCCACATACTTTTTAATTTACTTGGTTTATCTCCCGGATAATAGTTTTCATATATTGGAGAAATAGGAGATTTTATTGAATCTTGTGATAATTTGGCAAGCATATTAATTCTGTCATCTACACTTCCGCTTTGTGCCATCCCAAAAACGTCACTTTCAAGCCTGTTTAATCTTGTTGATAAACTTTCATTTTCAAATGCCTGTCCGTATCTTGTATATTCCATTCTTGCCAATTCATCGTCTGAAAAACTCATTACGGGAATTGCGAAATAAAAAATTCCTATAATTGCTAAAATAAATTTTTTTATCATTATTTTGCTCCCCTCTGTATATATATAGGAGCAAATTTTACTTTTTAAAAATAGTCATGAAGCTATATTTTAGTTTAATTATTCTAAGTTTTTTAAAATAAAAATAGTGTCATTAAGGAATGTAAAAAGGTTATCCATCTTTGAATTATAGTTTTCATTTGTGTAAGTATTATTTGTCGATGTATATGGGATATATTTTTCATTGATAAGCTCTTGAGTTCTGAAATTTGCCACATCTCTTGCAATATATGACATTTGTATTAATCTGTTGTATGAAATATAGTTACTTTCAGGTTTATCTTTATATTCTGTTTTTATATATTCAACGTTATCAATGAGATTGCTTACTATTGCGTTAAATTTTTGAATATCATTATCGGTGTTAATACATTTTCTCAGTTTTTCCAAGATTACGATAACGTCATTAACATCATTTAAATATTGAGATGAGCTTTCTTTTTTTATAATGATATCAACATAAGAGTCATTGTCACGGGGAATCGGTTTTAATTTTTCTTCATTTTGTTTGTCAAGTTCTTCAATTGTATATGGGGTTGAAGCATTTTCACTGTGCTGTTTTTGCAGGTGAATAAATTCTGACTCAATATCGGGTAAAGTACCGTTATATCCTGCCCCAATCGTTAAGATTGATGAAATCATTATGCAAATTACGGATAATATCTTTTTCATATTTAACATTATACTGATATTTTTGTTAAAGGGAATATAAATACAATTTATATTTAAATTAATTTGTAAAAAAGTTCATTAAAAATTTAAACAATAGTATACTGTTTATAGAATTTGAGGTGGAATTATGAATAGTTTTATAAAAAAGCTGGGGCCTGTTGCAAATATAGAATTTGATAAATTATTTATCGGTCAGTTATTTTCGCATTTTTCTGATGCAATATTACAGTTTATTCTCATATCAATATTGATGGTATCATTGCCCAGTGCAGGTAAAGCAATTGCGATGACTTTTTTTGTATTTTTGCTGCCCCAATTTTTATTCAGTCCTTTTACGGGGGCATTTTGCGATAAATTTTCAAGAAAAATAATTCTTTTCGCAAGTACATTATACAGGTGTTTTGTGTTATGTTTATTTATATATGTATATCATAAGCAAGGGGCATTATCTTTAAATACCGTCTATATAACGGCATTTATGCTCGGATGCGGAAGTACGTTTTTCTACCCCGCAAAAATGTCGATACTCCCTAATGTTGTTGAGGGCTCGCAGTTAAAATTTGCAAATGCTCTTAATTCTTCTATCGGTGCAATTGCTATATTATTCGGTGCTTTTATTGCTGATTTTATAATTAAGCAAACAAATAATCTGACTGCTTTATATGTTATTGCGGCATTTTACTTTATTTCTTCTTTATTTTGTTTAAGTATAAGACCGAAATACAGCCAAAATGCGGCAAAAATGTCAAATAAAATTATAGAGGATATGAAAGTAGCCGTAAAATATATAAAAGGGCATAAAAGGGCTTTATATTTAGTAATTCTCTCTATTTGTATACAATTTATAGTAGCTGCATTTTCAAACAACTTAAATACTCTTATAACAGATTATTACAAGCTTGAGTTTAGTGATTTAACATATCTTAGAACCATTTTAGGAGCGGGCATTATAATCGGTATGTTTGTAACCATATATTTATCAAGAAAATTAAAACTTATACACATGTTTGCACTGGGCTTTATAATATTATGTATTACTTTATTTACTGCTAATTTTTGTAATTCATTATCAATTGCTTGGAAGTGGTTAATTCCTATCGGTATTGCAGATGCAATGGTTGTTGTTATGCTGGATACGATTTTACAAAAGGTAACTCCCGACAGAGTTCGCGGTAAAATTTTCGGTTTAAATTTAACATTAAATACTCTCAGCTTTTTGATAGGTACTTTAGCCGTTATATATTCGACTAACTATATGCAGCCTTTGACTACATTTAAAATTATTGCGGGGGCTTCTTTTATACTTGCTCTTTGCATATTGTTATTTGATAAATCATTCAGATATTTTCTGCTTAAAGCGACACTGGGGCAAATATTTGTAATGCTGTTCAGATATAAAGTTGAGGGGATAGAAAATATACCCAAAAAAGGCAAGGTAATATTAGCAGGTAATCATACGGGGCATTTGGATCCATTTATATTGCAGATGGCAACCAAAAGACCGCTGTGGTTTGTAACGGGACCTGCCGCTTTTAAAGTCCCCGTTATACGCCATTTATTGAAATATTATAATGTATTGCCGCTAAACTTCGGACAGGGTATGGAAGCTATCGATTTAGCCGTAACCAAATTAAATAAAGGAGAAGCTGTTATTATATTTCCCGAGGGTAAGTTTACTCCTGACGGGAATTTATGTAAATTTCACAGGGGTGTATCAATTATGGCAAAACAAGCAAATTGCCCTATTGTTCCCTTTGCTATCAAGGGTGGTTTTGAAACTTGGAATAAACAAAGATTATTACCCAAATTCTTTAATACAATTATTATCCAATTCGGTCAAAGTGTTAATGATTTATCCAAAGATGATAAAGATATAGCGAATGAACTTCAATTAAGAGTTAATTTTATGAAAAAGTCACTTGAAAGAAGGGCATTCTATCAAATTTCCAAAGAAATGTATTCTAACTTTTTGGATTTAATGAGAGAAAAAAGTGATATATACGGACCTGTTAAAGCACTTTCTTTAAAGACAAAAGACGGTTATCAGGATATAACATATATTGAACTTTCACGTAATGCTAAAAGATTTGCCAACTATTTGATAGAAAATACTTCAATAAAAAGAGGAGACAGAATTGCCATAATTTCTGAATCACGTCCCGAATTTGCGATAGGAATGTTTGCTTCAATTCAAACTGGTGCAATAACTGTGCCTTTAGATATTAAATTAACCGTAAATGAGCATACAAATATTTTATCGGATTGTAATCCTAAAATATTGATGTGTTCATCACATTATCTGGAACACGCTTTAGAGGTAAAAAATAATGTAGCTTCAATAGAGCATATTTTTGTTTTGGATAAGGAAACACCTAGTGATTATCCTAATGTATCGGATTTGGAATCGGATGTTGAAAAGAATCTCGGACGCCCCAGAACTCTTGATGAAACAGCATTAATTGTATATACTTCGGGAACAACAGGCAATCCTAAAGGTGTAATGATAAGCTTTGGCAACATTTATTCTCAGTTTAAAGACTTTGAAAAAATATTTAAATTAACATCCGAAAATTCTTTGTTATCAATATTACCCATAAATCATCTTTTGGAACTGACAGACGGATTTTTCACAATGCTGTATATGGGAGCCAAAATAACATATATAAAAAGTTTAAGTCCTAAGGAACTTACCGAAACAATGAAAGAAAAACAGATTACAAATATGATAGTTGTTCCGCTTGTTGCTAAAATGCTTAAAAACAGTATTGAAAAACAGATAAATAAACAACCTGAAAAGGTTAAAAAACTTTTTGAAATTATGTATAAAATTGCCAAATATTGTCCGAGACGAATAAGAAGAATAATGTTCAAGCCAATAACAGATGAACTTGGAGGCAAACTTGAATGTTTTATATCGGGAGGAGCTCCGTTAGAAACAAATGTTGCAGAATTTTTTGACAGAATAGGAATCCCTGTATTTCAGGGCTATGGTTTAACTGAAACAAGCCCTACAATATCAACAAATTATTATGGAAAAAATAAAATAGGAACGGTAGGAAAAGCACTTCCGTCTGTTACCGTTAAAATTTCTGAAAAAGGCGAACTTTTGGTTACGGGGCAGAATGTAATGCAAGGATATTGGGGTAAACCTGAAATGACCTCTGAAGTTATAGACGAAAACGGCTGGTTCCATACGGGAGATATCGGTGAAATTGATAAGGATGGTTTTATCAAAATTACCGGAAGAATTAAGAATATGATAGTATTAGGCGGCGGTAAGAAAATTTTCCCCGAAGAAGTCGAAGCTGTACTTGAAAAATCGGATAAGATTAAAGAAGTATGTGTACTGTCTTTAAAAATAAAATCAGGAAATAAAGCGGGTACTGAGGAAGTAGGGGCTATAATTGTACCGACCGATGATATTGTTAATCTTGAAAATATTAAACAGATTATTGAAGAAGAAGTAAAACAATTATCATCACAAAACCTTGCCGCATATAAAACGCCCACTCTTGTAGTTGTGAGAAAGGAAGAACTTCCAAAGACTTCTACAAGAAAAGTAAAAAGAAAAGATTTACTTGAATGGTATGATAAATTAAATGAAAAGAACCTCTTATAAAGAGGTTCTTTTTTATTATCATATATAATTAAGCTTGAGTTTTGTTATTTTCTTTCGGTGCACGAAATTTATCCGCAACTTTAACTGCAAGATGAATACCTGCTGATGCTGCAACTGCCATAAGTACATAACTTGCAAAACCTAATAAATTTGTTTTATTGATTTTCTTAACAAGGTTAGGATCAAGCATTTGTTTTGCCAGCTTTGCTCCTCTTAGAGATGCTAATCCTTCTTCTGCAACCGTGGGTAAAAAGCTTAATAAGGTTAAACCGGCAGCGTGTTTTTTAACAAAGTCTCCGGCTTTATTTAATTTGCTTTGTTCTCCGTTTTCATTTGTTTTATCTGTGTGTATCAATGCTATAAGTGCAATCGGTAAAGCTAATAATTTTAAATTTCGACAATTTTGTAATAATTTAGTAAATTTATTTAAATTGTAGTTCATAGCGTGTCCTGCTTCATGGAATACGCTTGCTGCTAATTCTTTACTGTCTCCTATGAATATTTTATTTGCACCATTTTCAAAAAGGGCATTTCTTCCGTCTTTTATCATATCTGTTATAATATTTGCCGATATAGAAAATGTTTCTTTCGGAATAAATTTCATTTTTTTCGATAAAGTGTCTTTTACCATTTCTTCAATTTGTTTTGCATTTTCACTATTAATGGTTATTATATCAACACCGCTTTTAGCTAAGTTAGCTTTTGTTGTGAGATTTTTAATTGCATCTTTTAGTTGAGCATATTCTTCTTCGGAAAGACTTTTTCCTATTTTTTGCATATTTGGTAGTAAAACGCCTTGAGAGACTAGATCTACTCCTTGTTTTGCAGCTCCCTTAATTGCAAGACCGGCTACTACTGCTCCTATTTTTTTACCGGTTGATGGCTGTTTATTTTGAATTGTTGTATTGTTGTAATTAACTTGATCCATACCAAAACTCCTTTTACTTACTTATTTATTACTCTTAAGTTGAATGAAATGAAAAAAATGATAAAATTTATTCATATATTAAAAATTCGTTACAAATTCTTTTATATTAATTAATTGATTTTTTATGATGTAAATAAGATAATTTAATTATCTAAAATATGGAGGATGGTATCATAAAAATTAAGAATATAATAATTGGTGCAGTTGTGTCTTTTTCACTGTTTTCTTCTGCATTAGCAATGAATCCAGAAGCAAATCAATATTATCATAATGCTTGTAAACTTGCCGATGAATCAAAGTATGCAGAGGCTGTCGAACAATTAAATAAGGCGGTTGAATTATCTCCCGATGATGCTCTTTTATATACAAAACTTGCAGGCATGTATTCGGAACTCGGGCAATGGGGCAATGCTGTTGATGCTTATAAAAAAGCGCTTAAATTCAGACCCAATGATGCATTTATATATATAAGTTTAGGCAATATCTATGAACAGACCCAAGATTATAAAAATGCCAATAATGCTTATGAACAGGCTATGAAAATATTTCCCGAATATAAATATAATTATTTAAATTTAGCCAGTGTTAAAACTCATCTAAAAGAAGATGAAGAAGCCATAAAATATTATCAGATGTTTTTAACATACTATCCTGATGCATTGGATGCCAGAGAAAATATGGCATCAATATATTTAAGGATGGATAAACCAAAAGAAGCGGTTGAAATATATAATGACATATATTTAAAAGACCCGAACTCATTTAAAGATTATTCCAGCTACGGACTTGCTCTATACCGTATATCCGATTTTGAAAATGCGGAAAAAATACTGTTAAAGGCATTAAAAAAAGATGTTAATGACTATATAGCCAGAGCAAATCTTGCATACGTATATATGGCAAAAAATTTGAATGATAAGGCAATAACTGAATTTTCAAAAGTACTGGAAGCTCAGCCGGAACTTTCTTCTATAAGATTTGATTATGCAAACCTGCTTGCTGACTCTGATAAATATGATGAGGCTCTTAAACAGTATGAGGAGTATTTAAAAACAAATAAAGATAACCCTGTCGCATATTTAAATGCCGGAATTATTTATTCAAAAAAAGGCGATTATGAAAATGCAATAAAAATTCTTAAAGAAGGAACTACTATCGCACCAAAAGATATAGAATTAAAAAAAGAGCTTGCAAAAGCTTATCATCTTGATAAAAAATATGAAGATGCTATTGCAGTATATAATGATTTACTTATATCAGAGCCTAATAATACTGATTGGCTGTTAAACAAGGGTATTGCATATCATGCATTAAAAAAGTATCAGGATGCTGTCGATTTATATAAATCAGTTTTGCAAAAAGAACCTGATAATGAATCAGCTAAAGATTACTTATCAAAAGCATATATTTCTCAGGCGGAAAGTTTCTATAATGACGGTAATTACAGAAAATCAATAAATTCTTATGAATCAGCTTTGGACATGAATCCGTATAACCCTGCATTATATATGAATATTGCGAATGCTTATGAAAAATTAGGCTCCAAATCCAAGGTTATAGAGTATTACGAAAAGGCTTTAGAAATAGAACCTGAAAATGCCGAGGTCTTATCTTCATACGCAAAGACACTGACTAAGTATGACAAAACCGATGAAGCTAAAATTGTTTATGAAAAAGCTATGGAAGTAAATGATACTTCAAATGAAGAAAAGATGGCTTATTATACTAATTTGGGGGATACTTATTACAGGGAAAAGAATTATAATCAGGCATTAAGTGAGTATATGAAAGCTTTTGCAATAGATTCCAAAGATGAGTATTTGAATTTGAAAATAGGAAATACATATAAGGGTCTTGGCAATTTAGACGGAGCTATTGAATATTATGAAAATTCAATAAATATAAATCCCGAAAATTATGATGCTTATTTTAACAGAGGTCTATGTTTAGCCGAGTTAAATAAATTGGATAGTGCAAAAAAGGATTTTGAAAAAGTTATTGAATTACAATCCGATTATGCTTATGCATATTACGCATTGGGTTTAGCTTATGAAAAAGAAAATAATACTGAAAAAGCAATAGAAAATTATGAATATTTTGTAAAATATACGGAAGATAAAAATTTAGGTCGTAATATACAAAATAAAATAAATAATTTAAGAAAGAATATGCCTCAAAAACCGGAAGAATAATGAAAAAAATATTATCTGTATTTATCATAACGGTATTGATAGTAATATGCTGCGGTTTTAAAAAATCAAGTAAACCTTATATTGTATTATCATCAGGCACGATAACAGCGGAAACTCTACAAAGAATAGAACGTATATTTGTTGTAAAACAAAGAATAAATTATGCATTAATTATTCCTGAGGGTATAAAATATTCGGGTGTCAGGATGCAGATATCCAAGCAGGACGATAAAACATCAAATTGGGGCTTTTCCGTAATTGCAACAAAAGATTTATATATAGATATGTATGAAAAATATTATACCGATTATATATATATTCAAAAACCCGGGCATTATATAATACAGTTCTTTTACTTAAATAAAAAGAATTATCCGTTTGCCCATAAAGAATTTTTGGTGAAGTAATGCTGAAGTACGTAAAATTTTATATGCAGAAAATAATGTCATCAAAATATGTAAGGCGGGGAAAGTGCCGAGGCTGTGGCAATTGCTGCCGAAATATATTATTATATGTTGAAGATGACCCAATAAAGACTGAAGAACAGTTTGAGAAGGTAAAAGAATGGGAAAAACACTATTATAATTTTTATATATCAGGAAAAAGCGAAACGGGTGCATTATTATTTACCTGCAAAGAACTGGATGATAATAACAGATGTAAAGTTTATTTTTTTAGAGGATTAGGCTGCCGAATGTATCCTAAGGTCAATAAAAAATTTCTGATAAACGGCGGTAAACCCTTAGACGGGTGCGGATATTATTTTGAAGCTGATAAAGAATTTAAACATTTTTTGAAATAGATTGTAACAGGTCAAGTGCTCTTTTTGCTAGCAATTCATTTTTTAGTTTTTTATTTTTTCGTATTTTTTTATCCGCATCAATAGGAGCAAGTATACCCCAATTAGAGTTAATAGGCTGAAAATCAGATTGAACATCACCTGAAATATAATGAGTTAAAGCCCCGAGCACAGTTTCTCTTGATAACTCAACTAATTCTTGACCTAAAATATATTTAGAAATATTAATGCCTGCTAATAGCCCTGATGCTATTGATTCCGTATAACCTTCCGTACCCGTAATTTGACCTGCAAAAAATATATGGGGAATATTTTTAACCTGCAAAGTCGGTATCAACACTTTAGGACTGTTAATAAATGTATTACGGTGCATAACTCCAAATCTGACAATATTGGCATTTTCAAGTCCGGGGATGGCTTGAATCAATTCTTTTTGAGCGCCCCACTTAAGGTTTGTTTGGAAACCGACAAGATTATATAAGCTTGCGGATTTATTATCCTGTCTTAGCTGGACTACCGCATAGTTTTCCGTGCCTGTTCTTGGATCAATAAGTCCGACTGGTTTAAGCGGCCCAAATCTAAGAGTGTCTATCCCCCTTGATGCTATTACTTCAATAGGCAGGCATGACTCAAAAAACTTAGCATCTTTTTCAAAAGATTTTAATTCTATTTTTGGTGAATTAATAAGAATATTATAAAAATTTTCATATTCTTGTTTATTCATAGGGCAATTTATATAATCGGCACTTCCTTTATTGTATCGATTAAGGAAAAAAGCTTTATTAAAATCAATGGAATCTTTTTCTATTATTGGTGCAATTGCATCAAAAAAATGCAAATAGTCTTGTCCCAGCATATTTTTTATTGAAGTTGAAAGTGCATCCGAAGTGAGGGGCCCTGAGGCTATAATAACGGGAATATCAGTCGGAACATCTTTTAGTTCTTTTCTGATAACTTTAATATTCGGATTATTGGAAATAATCTGAGTAACCTTTGAAGAAAAAAGATTTCTGTCAATAGAAAGTGCATTACCTGCGGGAACTGCGACTTCATGAATAATGGGCATTAATTGCGAACCCAACATCTCCATTTCATGTTTTAACAATCCTGATGCATTACAAGTATCATAACTGCCAAGACTGTTGGAACAAACAAATTCCGCAAAATCTCCGGTTTTATGAGCAGGGGTCATTTTCTCAGGACGCATTTCATATAAATCGACATTAATTCCACGTTTTGCTGCCTGTAATGCCGCTTCAGAACCGGCTAAGCCTGCTCCTATTATTATTATTTTCTTTTTTTCTTTCATAATTTTTATTATCTCATAAAATTATTATTTCATATTTTGACAGAATGTTGTAAAATGTAATTATGGAAAATATAAATATAATATTATTTGACAATGATGAACTGACTAGAACTGTAATTGAGAGCTATTTAAAGGAAACAACTTTTGTCTATAAATTATATAAGTATGACAAATTTGATGAAAAACTGATTCCGGATAATGGCTTTATAAACTTTATATTTGTAAATATAGGTCAATCTAATGCCGAAGATTTAAACACAATATCAAAATTATCGTCAAAACAAGAGAATTTGTTTGTGGTAATTTCAAATGATACTTCAACGGATATACATGTTAAGTCACTGCGTGCAGGTGCAAAGGAATTTATTTCTAGTCCTCCTGTAAAAAGTGAATTTTTAAAAGTCGTAAATAGTTTCTATAATAAAGAGGTACAAAATAAAGCAGGTGAAAATATGACTAAGGTTTATACGATAATTTCTCCCGAAAGCGGAATAGGAAAGACTTTTTTTCTGGTAAATGTGGCAAAAGAAGTTGCAGACGTTACTAAAGAAAAGGTGCTAATAGTTGATTTTAATAATAATATAAATGACATTTCCATTATGTTAGATATAAATTCAAAATATAATACGTCATTTATTTTAGGTAATATAACAGAATCTACTGCACAAAGCTATATGGAAAATATACAAAAATATAAAAATTCATCCTTGTATATAATGGCAAACGGAATGTACACGAATTCGGTACATATACAAGAGAATAAACTTAAATTATTCCTATCTGAAGCAAAAAAGACATATAAATATATCTTTTTTGATTTGGATCCGGAATTGACACCTATAAATGAGTTAGTCTTAAAATCATCCGATTATATCTACTGTCTATTAGATACTAAATTAAATTATGCAGAAAAAATTAAAAATGAGTTCTTAAGCAATAATTTATATGGAAAAGTAAAATTTATAATAAATAAATATCGCCAGCGGGATATAGATAGGATAAAAGAAATAGAAACTGTATTGGAAAAACAAGCATATAAAAAGATTCCGCAATCG
Source organism: Candidatus Gastranaerophilales bacterium (assembly GCA_947624645.1). GTDB lineage: Bacteria > Cyanobacteriota > Vampirovibrionia > Gastranaerophilales > Gastranaerophilaceae > Avigastranaerophilus. The sequence goes on along the minus strand of CANQLG010000004.1, from coordinate 57,557 downwards.
GCAATGAGTGCATCAGTTTCTATGCAGAACGGCAAAACCTTAAAAGAGATAAATCCAGATATAGATATAGTTAAAATCTTTGAATCAATAGCTCAGGATATAGTAAATAAAGATTAGATATGAATATAAAAGAAAGATTAAAAGATGGTAAAAAGGTTCCCGAACGGGTGAAGGAACAAAAATCGACCAATAAAAACGAAAATATTACTGAGTTGTTCGGTGATGAAAAATACGTACAAAATCTTATAAAAAATTATTGTAAAAACCGTAAGAATATTATTTATGTAATGGAAAATAATATGGATTCTGCATTAATTGGGCAGTATATAAAATTTTTTATAAATAAGACGATAAAAGTCAAAATAGCAAATCATTTAATTGACAATAAAGAAGAAAGTAAAATAAATGTTGTAACTTCTCCTACTATAATAGAAATAGTCAGGATATTAGAAGAAATAATTACGACGGAAAAATCATATATTTTTGGGTTATCTTTGCGTGAAACAAATAATATATTGGATAAATTAAGGGCATTGATTTTGATAAATTATCCGAATTTAAATGAAACGGATATTAATATATTATTCTCTTCATCCAATTTAGTAGTGGTGTATTTCGGAAGAAATGAAGACGGTTTATATGTTATAACCGGTATTGAAGAATTAACAACCGATAATGCAAGTATTATACCGGAACGTGTATTTGACAGAGAAACTTCTTATATATTGACTGATGAGCGATCAAACACTAAAGAAGAAACGAATATAAATCAATCGAATAATGAATCATTACCAAATAATGATAATTCATTAGAGGGAAATGAAATAATTGTAGAGGTTAAATCTAATGAAGAAAGTTATCAAAATCTTCCTTTAATTACGGTTAATAATACAAAACCTAAAAAAATAAATAAATATAAACTGCTAAAAGATAAGATAAAAAGAAAAAAAGAAGCAGAATAATCATATATTAGGTTTACGGATTACTAAACTTGTATTAGTTGTAAAAAAATAAAAGTAAGATTCTATAAATACAATAAAGAAAAGAGTTTCGGGGTATATATTAATCTAAAGATTTAGATAATTAAATAAATCTTTTTACATAGATAAATCAATCCAAATATGGATGAGCGCCCATGCTTATACAGGTAATATGAATAGTGTAAGCGAGGTATTTACGAAGGGGCGTGAGTGTGTATATGAGAAGACCAATGGAATTTAACAAAAAAATAAAAGTATTATTAACAGATGATAATTTTGATCATTTGCTGGGGATTCGTGAACTTATAAATATGGAAACAAATTTTGAAGTAATAGCGACGGCAACAAATGCCAATATTGCAATAAACTTAGTAAAAAAATACCAGCCCGATATAGTATTAATGGATATAAATATGCCGGAAAAAGACGGCTTAACGGCAATAAGTGAGATAGAAAGATTGAATTTAGGGACAAAAATCATCGCATTAACGGGATATGATGATCCTGACTTAATATTCAGAGCAATGAAGATAGGCGCTAAGGGTTATATACTGAAAACGATGGCATCGGCTCAGCTCATATATGCGATAGAAGAAGTACTCCAAGGAAAAATATATTTACCCTCAGGCCTATCTTCAAGATTCTTTGAATATTTTCAAAAAACATTTAAAGATGAACATAACGCACAAACAAATGAAGAAAATTTATTGCAATATTTAACGCAAAGAGAAGAAGAAGTACTGGAATTATTAACTTGCGGCGTAACATATAAAGGAGTTGCACAACAATTATTCATAAGTGAAACAACCGTAAAAACACACGTAAATAATATTTTCCAAAAACTTCAGGTAAACGACAGAACACAAGCAGTTTTATATGCAATAAATAACGGATTTAAAAATAGAAAAAAATTAAAGCTTGCTGTATAATTAGTTTATGAAAAATAACTTTAATACATTGAAGCAGTACTTATATAATAATTCGGAGAGAGAATGTACGAAGGAGACCATATCAGGTCTCTTTCGCGTGATTTTAGCCCCGATATATATGAATATTAATTCAAAATCACAAATTTTATACAGGTTAAATACTTCTTCAAAAGACTTGAAAGATACGTTAATAAAACGAATCGAATATACAGGTTCAAAGTTGGTTGATTTTAGCGGAATATCCAACCAAAAGAGTAACATTTGGGAGGAAATAGAATTTGTAACGGTTTTAGATGAAAGATATTCCTGCGCACTAATATGGGATTATTCTTCATCAGATAGAAACTCCGGTACTTTTGCAAAGTATTGTATAATTTATAATTCAAAACGAATAAATGATATATTGAGTTTAATTGCGAATAATTCAAATGCCCAAATACAAAAATGTGTGTCGGAAAGACGTGAAAACAGCAGTTTAAATCAATCAATAAATGAACTTATTAAATGTTTTGATGATAAAACTGAAGAATTATTATTTAGTTCAAATGAAAAATCTTCGTTAATTCAGCAGGATGAAATTCAAAAGACTGCTCAAACGGTAAATGAAAAGGCAAAATTTATTTCTCACGAAATAAAAAACAGTTTATCTGTAATAAACTTATATTCAAGAATATTGGATAAACGTATAGAAACGGTTGAGGCTGATAAAGAAACAACATTATCAATACAAAATGCGATAAAATGTATAGAAAATGCATCTGAGAATATATCAAGTCTGATAGGCAGTTTGCGTTGCTTATCATCTCTATATATAACAGAAGTAAATATAAAACCGCTTATAGAAAATGTTATATTGATGTGTACACAAAAAGCGCAAGGTGCAGGTATATTAATAAAGTCTGATAATCTTGAAGATTTAATAATAAATACTGATAAATCACGGCTTGAATGTGCATTAATAAACATAATATATAACGGAATAGAAGCTTGCAGTGATGGTTGTAAGATAAATATATCGGTAAATAAAACGGAAAAACAATTAAAAATCAGAATTAAAAATGACGGGGCAAAAATACCGGAAGAAAATATTGAAAAGATTTTTGAAGAAAACTACACAACAAAAGACCAAGGAAACGGTTTAGGGTTATATTTTTGTAATAAACAATTGAAAGAAGCGGGCGGAAAAATAAATTTAGTAATATCTGATGAAAAAGAAACTGTATTCGAGATAGTTCTGCCTCTATAAAACGATAACAGAATAAAATATATGGAAGAAATAACGGTAAAAAAATACAAACTTAAGAGAGTGGAAACTCAAACATCATATAAGGTTGATTATGCAAAGGAATTGAATCCCGAGCAACTGGAAGCTGTGAAACAAAAAGATGGTGCAGTGTTGGTAATAGCAGGAGCGGGTTCCGGAAAAACCAAAACGTTAACATATCGTGTAGCCAGATTAATAGAGGACGGGGTTAATCCCGAAAATATATTATTATTGACATTTACCCGTAAAGCGGCACGAGAGATGATGACACGTGCATCAATTGTATTAGATTCAAGATGTGATAAAATATCCGGCGGTACATTTCATTCTTTTGCAAACATAATATTGAGAAAGTACTCAAATTTATTGGAGTTAAACAATAATTTTACGATAACGGACAGAGCAGACAGTGAGGATATTATAAACCATATAAGGTCGAATTTGATAGGAAAGCAGGAAAAAAGATTCCCGAGAAAAGGTACTATCCTTGATATATATTCCAAGGCTGTAAACAAAAATATTCCCTCAGAAGAAGTTATATTAACGGAATATAAACAATTTGAATCCAATACCGAAAAAATAAACGAAATTATACATGAATACAATATATATAAGCATAAAAATTCAATATTGGATTATGATGATCTTTTGTTATATTTAAGGACATTGTTGGAAAGTAATCCCAAGGTAAGAAAGGATTTATCAAACAGATATAAATATATAATGGTTGATGAATATCAGGATACTAATACTATACAAGCGCAAATAGTTAAATTACTTGCATCAGAGCACAATAACGTAATGGCTGTCGGTGATGATTCTCAAAGTATATACTCTTTTAGAGGAGCAAATTATAGAAATATACTTGAATTTCCCAAAATGTATGACGATACAAAAATAATTAAATTGGAGCGTAATTACAGGAGTACACAAAACATATTGGCATTAGCCAACGAAGTATTAAAAAAAGCAAAAGAAAAATACACAAAGACACTGTACTCCGAGACAGAAAGCCCGATAAAACCGGCACTTGTATGTGCAAAGGATATGAGTACGGAAGCGGCATTTGTAGTGCAAAGAGTTTTGGAACTGTGTGAAGAGGACGGATTAACGCTTAATGATATATGTGTTTTAGCTCGCAGTGCAAGGATGACATACAATATAGAGCTGGAATTATCTAAACGTAATATACCGTTTAAAAAATTCGGCGGAATGAAATTTATAGAGTCAGCGCATATTAAGGATGTTATAGCACATTTAAGAGTAATATTAAATCCCGATGATATAATAAGTTATATAAGGATACTTTTATTACTGGATGGAGTTGGTATTCAAAGCGCAAATAAACTTTTACCCGTTTTAAAAGACGGAATAAATACAGAGACTAAGCTTAATGTTAAAAATCCTGATGCTATAATAAGGCTTTCAAAATTAATAGATATAAGCCAAAAGGATATATATAATCCCAAAAAGGCAGTTCAAAACGTCATAGAATATTATGAACCCATTTTGAAAGACAGATATGATGACTCGGACAAACGGGAAAAGGATTTGGAACATTTTATAGCTTTAAGTGAAGGCTATACAAGCTTAGAAGATTTTTTAAGCGACTTGGCATTGGAACCGCCTGATACATCGGCAGTTGATGTCGAAGGGGGTTCAAAAGATGATGAATATTTAACACTATCAACTATACACAGTGCCAAAGGTTTGGAATATAAAGCTGTATTTATTATCGGCGCAGTCGACGGAAGATTTCCCTCTTTATATTCATTTAATACTATGGAAGAGTTGGAAGAAGAATTAAGATTAATGTATGTAGCCATAACAAGAGCAAAAACGTATTTAACCATAACTTATCCGATAGATATGTATGATTACGGAACAAATATGGTTTTGTCAAAACCGTCGAGATTTTTAGATGACATAAGTCAAGATATAATTGAACATTGGGTAATCGAGTGATATAGATTCCGTAATATATAGACATTGGTAAAATTACCGTTATAACTGATACTTCGTTTCTATTTTATTAGCCTAAACTAAAGGCTTCGTAACTTGTGCTTTCGCACTTCGAACAAACGAAGCCGCAACGTTGATTAGGCAACTAAAATAACAAAAACATATAAACCTTGGTAAAATTACCGTTATAACCGATACTCCGTTTCTATTTTATTAGCCTAAACTAAAGGCTTAGTAACTTGAGCTTTCGCACTTCGAACAGACGAAGCTGTGACGTTGTTTAGGCAACTAAAATAACAAAAATATATAGACATTGGTGTAATTACCGTTATAACCGATACTCCGTTTCTATTTTATTAGCCTAAACTAAAAGCTTCGTAACTTGTGCTTTCGCACTTCGAACAGACGAAGCTGTGATGTTGTTTAGGCAACTAAAATAACGAAACTTTGTATATGGTTATAACGGTAATTTTACCAATGTCTTTGGGTTTAAAATTTTTTTATTGAACGTTGGAAGTGATTTTATACCCTTTAGCGGTTAAAGCTTTTTGAATTTCTTCAAAGTGCTGTGCATTTTTAGTTTCCATTGAAATTTTTAAGAAACAATCGTTAATATCGGTATTTTCACCGCCCTGATTGTGTCTTACCCTGATAACATTAGCACCATGTTCGGCAATAATAGAAGAAACCTCTTTTAATTGTCCTGGTTTATCAAGCAATTCAATAGTTAAATGAGATAATCTGCCTGATTTTAAAAGTCCTCTGTTAATAACTCGTGATAATATATTAACATCAATATTCCCGCCAGAAATAAGACATACGGTTTTAAGCCCCTTTATAGGCAGTTTATCAAACATAGCGGCAGCAACACTTAGAGCACCCGCTCCTTCTGCAACAAGCTTTTGTTTTTCCATCAAAGCAAGGATAGCGGATGCTATCTCATCATCAGTAACAGTAACTATATCATCAACGTATTTGGAACATAAATCGAAAGTCAGCTGCCCCGGTTTTTTGACGGCAGTCCCATCAGCAAAAGTATGAACTACCGGTAATTCAAGAATCTTTTTATTAATAAAGGATTGATACATACTTCCTGCACCTTGAGCCTGAACTCCGTATACTTTACATTTCGGGTTTAATTGCTTTATAGTATAAGCAACACCTGATATAAGCCCGCCGCCCCCGATAGGAACAATAACGGCATCAACATCAGGAAGTTGTTCGAGAATTTCCAATCCGATAGTACCCTGCCCCGCAATAACATCTTCATCATCAAAGGGGTGTACAAAAGTTGAGCCTGTTTGTTTTTGGTATTGAACACAAGCATTATATGCATCATCATAAACACCGTCAATAAGTTTAATCTCGGCACCAAGTTTTCTTGTTGCTTCAACCTTAGATATTGGTGCGGTAGCAGGAATAAATATGGTTGATTTAATATTGTTTCTTTGAGAAGCAAGAGCAACACCTTGTGCGTGGTTTCCGGCAGAACAAGCAATAACACCTTTTTGTTTTTCAGCTTCGGATAAGTTTGCAATTTTATAGCCTGCCCCTCTTATTTTAAAAGAGCCTGTTTTTTGAAGATTTTCAACTTTAAGATATATTTCCGCATTATTAAAAAAATTTTGAGCGTGAATAAGATCAGTTTTTCTGACAATATCTGAAAGCACTTTTTGTGCATCTTTTACTTTTTCAATGGTTAGCATGACAAATCCTTTAAAAAACTAATTTTAAAAATTATAACAAAAAAGACAATAAATGTTTATTAATATTGTATTGAAAGTATGTTTATAATAACATTTGCGTGTGGAATAGAATAGTAGCTCCCGTTCTGAAAAAGGTTCGGGGGGGGGTATTTTTGAATAACGAAAATAAATTGAAAATGGCTGCATTATTGGCGGCGTTGATTGGGACAGGAAGTATGTCAATATCACAAGCAAGTGTTAACCCTGATATAAAGCGAATAACAATAACAAACGATAATATAAAACAAGATGATATTATACATTTAGACGATTCAAAACAAAGCAATACTTTGCTGGTAATGAATGACGATTACGGTATATCAAAAATAAACATAGATGATGACGGCAAAATTACAGGAGAAACCTCAATAACTGATAATCAAGAAAGAGGTACCATTGATAATGAGGGTGATGTTACCATTGAAAGTGCAGGTACATTAACTTCAAAAGGAGAATTTAAAAATAAAAGCCAAGGCACCATAGAAAATAAAGGAAAGATGAATGGTGTTGATTTAAGAAATGATGGTCAAATAACAAATTCAAAGACTGATGATGCAACAGGTACGGCAACTATCACAGGTAATCTGACAAACGGTTCGGACGAAAACAAAAGTGCAGGATTGACTAATCAGGGCACATTCTCTGTATCGGGAACCGGCGAGAATAAAGGCAGTATCACTAATGATGGCGGAAGCTTCAGTGTAAGCGATAAAATGACTAACGATGGTCAAATGGATAACAAAAATAAAGGACAATTGAATTTATCAAAAGGCTTATCCAATACGGGTAGTGTAACAAATTATGAAAATTCGACTTTAGACCTTGGAACTTCTGCCTTAGAAAACGCAAAAAAAGAGGATGAAGAGGAACCTAACGGTATAATATCCAACTCGGGTAATTTGAATGCGGGGTCAATGAACAACAAAGGCGAATATACAAATAAAGGTCAAACGGATATAACAGGTGCAGTTACAAACGAAGAAAGCGGTAAAATTGACAATCAATCGGGTACATTTAGTGCAAATTCAGTTGACAACCAAGCCCAACTTTCAAACAGTGCTAAATTTTCTGCTAACTCGTTAACAAATACAGGAGAAATAACAAACTCAAGTACTCAAGAAGATGGGTTTTCAATAGAAGGAAATATTACTAATAACTCAAATGGTATCATAAAAAATGAAGCGAATGCCTATTTAAAAGCAGGCTCAATTACTAACTCAAGCTCAGGAAAAAATGATAATAAAGGTTTTTCTAATGCAGGACACGTAAGTGCAAATGCATTTACTAACTCAAACGGTTCAACAGCAGAGAACCTTGCAAATGCGGATTTTGACGTAGAAGGCGATTTTAGAAACGAAGGAACTTCTCAATATGAGAATTCAGGTTCCATCACCGCAACAGGAGGTGTAATCAATGAGGGAACTTTCAATAATACGGGAGAAGGAAGTTCAATATCAGGAGATACAGTTACTAATTCGGGAACTTTTTCTAATAATGGCGGTAAAGTCCAATCTGATAATGATTTAACAAACAAAGGTACTTTTAACAATGAATCAGGTTCAGTTACAGTAGGTGGTGCATTCAAAAATGAAAAAAATGAAGGCGTTGATGCTAATTTTACAAATAAAGGCTCAGTTACGGTTAACGGTGTAGGCGAAAGTACAAACAGCTCTAACTTAACCAATGACGGAGGAACTTTTAGCGTTGAAAACGGAAATTTTAATAATAGCGGAAATTTAGAAAATAAAAATGAGGGTAATGTAAAATTTAATGCGGGATTTAATAACAGCGGAAAAGTTACAAACGACGCAGAACTGAATATTACAGGTGAGTTTACTAATTCCGGAAAAAACAGCGATAACAGTAAAGGTATAACCAATTCGGGTGAAATGACCTTTGAATCAATGACGAATTCTGGTGATTATACAAATAAAGGGACTTCGACCGCATCAGGTGCCGTTACAAACGAACAAAGCGGAAAAATCGATAATCAATCAGGTACATTTAGTGCAGATTCTTTAGATAATTCAGGCACAGTAGAAAATTCATCAAATTTCTCGGTATCCGGGCAAATACAAAATAAAAGTGATGCCAATATAACTAACTCTGGCACAATGACCGGTGGTTCACTTGATAATTCAGGTGCTTTAACTAATAACAATTCCAGTGATATAACAATTACGGGAGATATTCAAAATCAAACCGACGGTTCAATAAAAAATCAAGGTACGCTTTCTTCAAACGGAAAAATTACAAACTCAAGTAAGGGTTCAACCGATGCAGGAATAGATAATACAGGTACCTTAAAGGCTAACTCGATGGAAAATCAAGGTACTGTGAAAAATAGCGGCAACGGTAATATTGATATTTCAGGGGCATTAGAAAATAAAAGTGATGCCCAAATAACCAACGAAAAAACTATGAGTGCAGGTTCTTTTACTAATGAAGAAAATGCAACACTGACAAATTCTGCTTCAAGCTCATTTACATCAAAAAGTTCAACACAAAATAAAGGTACAATAGATAACAGCGGTTCATTTTCATCAGGTGACTTTACAAACTCCGGTAAATTTGATAATAAAGCCGAAACGGGTAACTTAACTATAACTGGTGATTTTACCAATAACGCTACGGGTGATGATAAGGGCTTTACAAATGAAGGTACCGTTTTAGTAGAGGGATCAGGCTCTATTGATAATTCAAGCAAATTTGATAATTCTGGAAAATTTACCGTACAAGGTGAACATTCAATAACAAACTCTGGCAGTTTTGTTAATGGCGGTATATTTGATGCAGCTTTGAGTTCATTTACAAATTCTGATAAAGGTACTCTTACTAATAATGGTGATACTTTTAACCTTAAAAGTTTGACTATGGAAACAGGTACTTTCGCTAATAAAGGTACCGCAAATATTACAGACGTTACACTTAATGGTGATAGTGATTTAGTTACCGGCGAAGATGCAGAAGAATCCTCATTAACAATGGGTAATCTTACCCTTGCAACTGAACAAAACAGTTTTACAAATAAAGGCAGTAATGTTGAAATAACAGGTACTTTAACAAATACAAAAGGAACGGTTACCAATGAATCGGGTTCACTTACTGCAGGCTCAATAGGAAGTAATACAGGCAATATAACAAATAATGCCGATGCTGATTTTACCGTTAATGGCGAAATAAAAAACCAAACAGGCGGAAATATAGTAAATGAAGGTACTTTTAAAGGTCAAGGGAATTTAACAAATGACGGCGGTAGTATAAATAACAGCAGTACCGAGACTGAGGGTAAAGGCGGATTTACAATAACGGGAGATGTTACAAACAACAATAACGGTACTATTGAAAACAGCGGAACTTTTAAAACAGACGGAAAACTGACCAATTCAAGTTCGGGTTCTGATGAAAAAAAAGGTATAGAAAATACAGGCACTCTGAGTGCAGGTTCAATGGATAATTCAGGTTCCGTTAAAAATTCAGGTGAAGGAAATATTACGGTTAAAGGTGCATTTGACAATAAATCAGGCGGAAATATAATCAATGAAAATTCAATGAACGTCGATTCATTAAATAACCAAGACGGCGCTTCAATTACAAACTCGGAATCAAGCGAATTTACATCAAACGGCGATGCCGTAAATGCCGGTGATATTTCCAACAGCGGAACATTCAAGGCAGAAAACGGCAAATTTACGAACTCGGGTAAATATGCTAATGAAACCGAAGATAGTTCTCTGACAGCTCAAACCTTTGAAAATAGCGGAACAGGTGAAGATAAAGGATTTACAAATAAAGGAAGTGTAACCGTAACGGGTGACACGGCGACAAACTCGGGAACATTTACGAATGAGGGAACATTCTTAGCTGAAAATTCAACATTTAATAACTCGGGTAATGCATTAAACTCTAATAACGGTAAATTTACTGTTAAAAATCTATTCGGAAAAGGCGGTATTTTTAGAAATAATGCAACAGATGAAGGTAAAGTTATTGTTGAAGAAAATTTAGACTACAATAGTGGCGAATATATAAATGAAGATGGTTCCACTACCGAAGTTCAAGGTACAACATCGACATCGGAACAAGGTAAAATAACAAATAACGGTACTTTTGATGCAAAAGGTGCTGTAACTAATGACGGGACAATAACAAACTCAGGCGAAAATGCACAATTTACAGCAGAAAATGCAGTAACAAACGGTCAAAATGGTATATTAGAAAATAAAGAAGGCGGACAATTTAACATAACAGGTGAACTTACAAATAATGGCGGAACTATTACCAATGATGGTGCAGATTCTCATTTAACTGTTAATGATGCCTTGAATAATACAAAAGGTACCATAGATAATACAAACGGAGCTGAAATTACTGCTAACGGAAATATTATAAACGGTGATACTGTAAATAATACAGGTACAATAACAAATGAAGGATATACATTTACAAATAACGGCACATTAAATAACGGATCTGACACTTTAGCAGGTTCTTTAGCCTTAGGGTCATTAGAAAATTCTGCCAAAAACGGAAATATTAAAAATGCGTCAGACAGTAATATAACAATACAAACATCAAGTGCAAATAATGGTACTATCTCAAATGAAGGTACAATTACAAATCAAGGTAATGATACGAACAACGGAAAAGTTGATAATAAGGGTACCTATGATATTACAGGTAATATGGAAAACACAGGCACCTTTAATAATACAGGTGAAAGTGCCTCTCTTTCTGTTGAAGGCAAAGTTACAAATACTGCAAACGGAGATAACGGTATAAAAAATTCAGGTGAAATGACCCTTAACGAAGTAGAAAATGATGGAAGTATTACAAACAGCGGTAAAGGTCACTTGGAATTAAACGGCAAGTTAACTAGCGGCGAAAGCGCTTCAAAAGGTGCAATTATCAATAGTGAAGAGGGTATTATTGATTTGACGGGTGATGCAAGCGGATATACAGGCAGTTATTCTCAAACCGGCGGAACAACAAATGTAACGGGTGAAGCTAAATTTTTTGGCGGTGATACAAATATTACTAACGGTAAATTAAACTGGCAAATAGAAGGCGAAGCTAAAAATCTTAAAATGTCAGGCGGTACACTTCAAATCGGTGAAGATGGAGGCGAAGACGGTCTGAATTTGACACTTAAAGGCGAAAGTATTATCTCCGATGAAGTAACCCTTAATTTAGAACAAGGCGGAAAACTGGAAGTACAGGAAAATAGTGCCGTTACCTTCGGAAACGATGATAAATGGGCAGGCGATGTTAAATTAAGCGGTGGTATTCTTGAATATGGTATGTCGAAAGATGAAGAAGGTGTTAGCAGACAGTCAGGCGGACTTAATGCGGAACTGGGTAAATTAAAATTTAAAAACGGTTCAGAATTTGATTTCAAAGGAAACGAAGGCGGTTCCGGAAGTATAATTAAAGATGAGGTCCAAGTAGAACTTGAAAAAGGAGCTAAATTTAATATAGAAGATGATGCTACCTTTAATTTGGATCAAGAAGATATCTGGGCAGGCACTATTACAATTGAAAAAGAAGAAGGAAAAGGCGGAACGCTTAATGCAACGGGAGTTGATAATACAGCTAGCGGAGGCGGTTTACTTCAAACGGGCGGTAAATCTAATTTTACTGATTCTAATATTACGCTTAACGGACAAGACAGTTCTATTAGAGGCGGAGAAGTTTTACTTAATAATTCAACGCTTAATTATGCAGGTTCGGATAATGAAGAAGGAAATTTTAAAGCCGATAAACTAACAATGGAGGGTAACTCCAAATTTGGACTGATGAACGGCAAGATTGATAGTGCTGAGGCTGATAACGTAGAACTTGACGGAACCGGAAAATTTACGGTTGATTTTAGCCCCAGAGATAAACGCAGTGATAAATTCGATTTTAAAAATGTCACACAAAAAGAAGGTGCGCTTGAAGATGCAAATCTTTATATCGATGATTTTTCACTCCAAGGTAAATGTCCGCTAGACAGAACGATAAGGTATCAATTGTTTGAAAGTGTACAGGAAAATGTTAATACCAGTACAACGGATAAACTTATCAGAACTCCTGTCGGATATTATGGCTTAAAGGGTGTTGACGGTGATCCGAAAATGTTTGATTTATATCTTGCAAAATACGTTCCTGAAGAATTCAGAGGTCAGGTTGCAACAACCGCTATGTATTCTAATCAGTTGCAAGTAGAAGATATGATTACCAATCATTTTGTTTTACATGATCAAACTATGATTAATAAAGCAGTGAATGCTAACAAATATTCTGCCGTATCTCCATTGTTTGCCCCGTATCAAAAAACATATAAAGAAGGCGGTTTGTGGTCAAAAACTTATGTTTCTTTTGATAAGCTTGATATGAAACAAAATTTGAGAATAGGTAATAATATTTATGGCACAATAGCAGGGTTTGATATGCCCGCCATAGAACTTAAAAAAGATTGGACGTTTGTACCAACAGGTTATGTGGGATACACAGGCGCTCATCAATATTTCCAAGGCGCAGGTGCATATCAAAATGCAGGTCAATTAGGCTTTATGGGATCATTTATTAAAAATAACGATTTTATTACTTCAATTTTGGCATATGGCGGCGGTTATACAAATGAAATGAGCTACTCAAGCTATAATGATAATACGGGTAACTGGTTTGCAGGTAGTGCTATTAAATCAGCATATAACTTGCATGCTTCAAAGAGTTTCACTATACAGCCAAATGTATTTGTTGCATATAATGCTATTGGAAAACAAAAATGGCACAGTAATTATGGTGATGTAGATATGAGTACGGGTATGTTAAACGGTGTTAATGTTGCACCTGGTGTAAACTTCATTTTCGCTAAAGAAACTTGGAGCCTATATGCCGCATTCCAGTATATGTTCTTTATTAATGATAAAGTAAAAGGAAATGCTGCAAATATTAAACTTCCTGATATGAAACTTGACCACGGTGTGTTCCAATATGGTTTTGGTGCTACTAAAACATTTAAAGATAAATTGGCAACATACGGTCAAATTAATATCCGTAATGCAGGTATTACCGGTGTGGGCTTCCAGTTTGGGCTTCAATATTTGTTAGATAATCATCGCAATAAAAAAGCGAATGCATCTGAATCTCAATTACAAAACCCAATTGAACCCGAACAACCTGTCAAAAAGTATATAACAAGACCTCCTCAAACAAAATCATATGATTCTCCAATAAGGCTAATGTATTTAGTAAAGAAAGAGGTAAAATCATAGATTCTGAAAATGAGGGTTATTAACCCTCATTTTTTAATGTTTTATAAATTGCATACTTTGATTTGTACTCGTCAAGCTCTGCCGTTGCCTTTTCAAGTTCTGACATATTTGCTTGTTTTGCGGCTTTTTCTGCGGCTTCTTTTGCCTTTTGCTCTTTTTCCTTAAATTCCGCTCTCATTTTACTTGCAAGTGCATCCATTTCATTTTGATGTTTTGCGTTGTTTTCTTCAATAAGTTTGTCTACATCAGCTTGCGTAAATGTCTTTTCTTGTGGTGTGTTTTTTTCGTCTGCCATAATGTTTTCTCCTTATAATTTCCTCTATTTTTACTGCGTGAGTTACGCATATTACCCCTGTTTTTACTGCGTGAGTAACGCATAAAAGAATTATGACAGATTGAAAATCGGGCAAAAAAATTAAAAAGATTAAAAAAAAGAGGCTTTATGCCCCTTAACAATAACAAATATTGATAAAACTCCTCATTAAATGAAAACTATCTTTTTTATATCTTCCTGTTGCTGTCTTTCTTGCTGCATAGGAATTACCTTTTTTATCGCTTAAATAAATAATTCCGTTTTTTAATACATCATCAATTTTTAAACCTTCAATTTCATCATTGTAAATTTTCAATTCTTTGTTAATTGCTTTTAATAATTTTTCCATTTGTTTATCTCCTTTGAATTAACTCTATATTTTAATTTTAAACCATGTATTTTAAAATGTCAATATCTGTTTTAAATATCTATTTACAATTTGTAATATTAGGGTTGAAATATTAAAATGTATAGTTTAAAATGTAAATATGAATAAAGTTGAATTAGAATTTTTAATTAAAAGTAAATTGGCAGAGCAAGGGCTAAATATTACTAAACTTGCGGAACGATTGGACGTAACCCCGCAAAATATAAGTAAAAGGCTAAAAATGGGAACTTTTGACTATTTGGAAGTTTGCGATATAGCTGACTTGTTAGGTTATAAAATAACTTGGGAAAAGAAATAGGGTATAATATAAATATGAACCAAGAACTTGAAAAAGTAAAAAATTATTGCATAACAAAAGGACTGGAAGAACACTTTTTTTATTCATATTATGTTCGTTTATTAACTACACCGTTAGAACAATGCAAAGCATCTAAAAAATATGATTTTAACCCCGGCGGTAGAAACCATTGGACACCACTATATATTATACTTTCTTGCTTTATAGAAAAAATGCCTAATCATAAAAAAATAAATGAATGGAAAGAAGCACTTGATTTTTTAGAAAATAACAAGCCTAAATTTCTAAATCAGCAAAAATAATTGTTTGGTTAGTATTTTCTATTGGTTTTACATCTGTTATTCTTAGTTTTGAGTTCTTTTGAAGTAAAAACTCATATTCTTTGTCTTTTTTTAAAGACAATTCATTTATATATGCACCTCGACCTTTTCCTTTAGGAATATTTATTATAAATTGAATATCTTGTTCATTAAATTTTTCTAAGCCTGCACCTGATTTTAATAAGGATGTACTCATAAAGGCTTTATCATTATAAATTTTACCGATAGCTTCAGTATATTTATTTATATTATTTTGTCGCATAAAGCCGTCAAGAGCATTTACATCTACACCTCTATAAACTTGAATATTATCAGTTAATTTAAAATTATCAATAGAATTGCTTAATTTATTTATTGCATCATTAATAAGTTTATCATCAGTATCATAAAATCCACGCAATTTGTCATTAATAACTGAATATAAATCTTCTGTATATTCTTGTATTGCTTCAGTCTCGTCTTTATTCAGGCTATTAACCCATTTTTGATATTCTTTATTTTTATAAAAGAATTCATTAGCTGCTTCTCCATTATCAAATGGTTTATAAGTAATTTTTTCTTCTTTCGGTATTTCAGAGCCTTTTTTCTGTGTTCCTTTTTCAATTAAGACGGGTTTATCATCAGAGCTTTTTTGAGCAGAATTTTTATTTGTTTCTTTTGCTTCGTTGTTTTTATTTTCGTTTGCACCTACTTTTACGGTTTCTTTTTCTTCCTTTTTATAATTCTCATCTAAAACAAGTTGTGTTGTACTTCGGCAGTTCGGGTGCATTGGGGGATAATTCACCCCGACTTCGGCTTCATCTATTCTAAATCTTTTACCGTTTAATTCTTCACAAATTGTCGACGTTTTCGAATCTAAAAAAGCGTCATAATCATAATATTCAAGCCCTAATTCCTCTTTTGCCTGTTTGTAGCCCTCGAGTGTTACTTGCCCGTCAATATGGCTCGTTTCGGTGCGAATTAATCTGAATGCGTCATTAAAACTTGTTCCCGTTGCGTTCTTTGCAGAAGTTCTAAAAGAGCATATAAAAACTCTTGATAAAGATAATTCTTTGTTATTTCGAATCGAGCAGGCAATTGCCATAATGACAGTAATTTCTGCATAAGATTTTGGTATAAACTGCTTGAGCTTTGCGGAATTGAAAAACGAGTGAGGATGCACGATTTAAGAGGCTCATATATTGATTTGGGCTTGGCAAACGGTTTAAGTGTAAAATTTGTTTAAAATCAAGTAGGTCATTCAAAAGCGGAAACGACTTTAAAAATATACGCTAAGAACAATAACGATATGATAATTAAAGCTCGGAATAAGATAAATAATATTTTTTCTGAAAAATGTGAGAATAATGTGAGAATAAATGAAAATCCGCCGAATAAAAAAATAATTAGCATGGCTAAAAGGCTTGCAAATAGACGGCAATAAAAAAATACCCCTGACACGATTGTCTTGTTCACTCGCAATTAACGGCGTTACGTGTCGAATGCTCAACGCATCCGCCACTTCAGCCTCAGCTCGTTCACGCTCGAACTAAAACAAAACTTTGTTTTTTACGTTCTCATCGTGTAAAAAATTATCCGCAATAAAAAAATACCCCTGACACGATTCGAACGTGCGACGCCTTCCTTAGGACGGAAGCGCTCTATCCAGCTGAGCTACAGAGGCATTTTCTTAATTATACTATAAATATTTATTTTAAGTTATTATAATTGAAAAAAACATTTTTCCGTATTAATATTTTTCTTATGGCAAACCAAAAAGACTTAACACAAGGAAATTTAATAGCTACACTCTTAACTTTTGCCCTGCCGTATGTCGGTGCTAATTTTCTTCAGGCGCTTTATGGTGCGGCAGACCTTATTATTGTTGGTAAATTCTGCGATAGCAGTGTTGTATCAGCTGTTGCAACGGGTTCTCAGTTGTTGCAAACGCTTATATTCTTTATTACCGGATTAACAGTTAGTGCTACTGTTTTAATTGGTAAGGCATTTGGTGCAAAACAATATGATAATATAGCAAAAATAATTAACACTATGACAATTTGCTTTATTTCTGCTGCCGTATTTTTAAGCATTATTATTATCCTTTTTGATAATGAATTACTTTTTTTATTACAAACTCCTCCTGAAGCATTTACTTCAGCTAAAGAATATATAATTGTTTGTGCAATCGGGCTTGTTTTTGTATTTGGATATAATGCCATAAGCGCAGTACTTAGAGGAGTCGGAAATTCAATAGTCCCGATGTATTTTGTTGCGGTATCGTGTTGTATGAATATAATGCTTGATATATATTTAGTCGGAAAATTACACATGGGTGCTGAAGGTGCAGCCATTGCAACGGTTCTATCTCAAGCTGCAAGTGTTATAGCTGGGATAGTGTACCTTAGAAACGGAAACTTCGTTTTCAAGCTGAAATTATCTGCCATTAAATTTGATATTGAAACGGCTAAAGAACTTTTTAAAATTGGTTTGCCTCTGTCTTTGCAAGATACATTGATACCATTGTCTTTCCTATTTTTGTTTTCGCTTGCAAATTCAATGGGAGTTGCTGCATCTGCGGCATATGGCTCTGTTATAAGATTAAATGCATTTATGATGCTGCCTGCGGGTTCTTTTGCAATGGCATTAACAGCTTTAACTGCTCAAAATCTTGGTGCGGGTAATATGCAAAGAGCAGTAAAAGCTCTAAAACTATCTATTCTATTTGCTTTTTGCTTCGGACTTGTATTCTTTATATGGCAGCAGCTTGCTCCATACAGTGCTATTGCAATATTTTCCACGGAAGATACGGTTTTACAGGAAGGTGCAAGGTATTTGAGGTCTTTCAGTTTCGATTATCTTATTGTTCCTTTTGTATTCTGTCTTAACGGATTCTTCTTTGGCTGCGGACGTACGGTATTTGCCGCATCTAATGCCGTTTTCTCGGCTTTCGCCGTCAGAATTCCGTTAGCTTTTATTCTGTGTACTCTTATACCGGGTGCTACTCTATTTAATCTCGGTATAGCACCTCCTTGTGCTTCAATTGTTACAACAATCAGCGCACTGCTCTATTTATTATATTTATCCAAAAATAATAAGCTCTATTCTAAAACTTTATAATATCTTAATATCTTTTATATTTTTATAAGGTATTATATACTAAGATATCAGTTATATAAGGGTGTGTTTCATGTGCGGAATTATCGGATATGCAGGCAATAAAGATGTTGTAGACGTTATTTTTAACGCTTTAACCAATTTAGAATATAGAGGATATGACTCTGCGGGCATGGCGCTTCATGATTGCGGAGAACTCAGAATATATAAGACTCTTGGCAAATTGATTAATCTTAAAAATGAGCTAAATTCAAGAAAATCAGAATTAAATCATCCTACAAGCGGTATAGGTCATATAAGATGGGCTACACACGGTTCGCCTTCTTTGATTAACGCCCATCCTCATACCTGCTCTTGCGGTAAACTTGTTGTCGTACATAACGGTATTATTGAAAACTACAAAGAACTAAGAGAAGAATTGATTAAAAAAGGCTGCACTTTCCGTTCTCAAACAGATACCGAAACAATAGCACACCTCGTTGCAGATGAATATGCAAAAGCTAAAAATTTAGAAATTGCAGTCCGAAATTCGGTAAAAAAACTTCAGGGAGCTTATGCTATTTGTGTTATGCATAAAGATGTTCCTGATTTAATAGTAGGCGCACGTAAACACGCACCAATGCTGGTTGGCTTGGGTGATGGTGAAAATTTTATCGCAAGTGATACCCCTGCTATTGTTCAATATACAAAGAAAACTATTTATCTTGATGATAATGAAATAGCCGTTATTACAAAAGATTCCGTAAAAATTACCGATATAAACGGTAATATAGTTAACAAAAAAATAGAAATGCTTCCTTGGGAACCTATGGCTCTAAGTAAAATGGGCTATAAACATTTTATGCTTAAAGAAATTCATGAACAGCCCGACGTTATCAGAAATGTGCTTAACGGAAAACTCTACGACATTGATGCCCCCGTTAATTTAAGCGAAGTGAAATTAGATAAAAATATATTGAAAAAACTCAATAAAATACAAATTATAGCATGCGGAACATCACTGCATGCCGCTCTTGTCGGTAAGTATATTATAGAAGATTTTGCTGGTATTTCTGTTGAAGTTGAAGCTTCAAGCGAATATATATACAGAAAAACAACAACAGACTCATCTACTCTCGTAATAGGAGTATCTCAATCAGGAGAAACCGCTGATACAATTACTGCAATAAAACAGGCAAAAGAAAAAAATGCTCATGTATTAATTATAACTAATCGTCCGGACTCTAATATGGCTCGATTAGCAGACAGCTTAATCCCCGTTAATGCAGGTATAGAAGTAAGTGTCGCAGCAACAAAATCTTATACCGCACAATTAATTTCGTTTTATTTGTTTGCGATACATCTTGCCGAAATTAAAGAATCACTTGATAAAAATTATTTAAAGAGTATTAAACACGAATTAATTCAGCTCCCGACCAAAATAGAAGAAATCTTGTCCAATACTTCAGATATTCAAGAATGTGCAAGAAAATTTTCTTCATATAAAAACTTTATATATATTGCCAGAGGGGTTAATCTTGCAACAGCCTTGGAAGGAGCTTTGAAGTTAAAAGAAATAAGCTATATTAATGCGACCGGATATGCGGCAGGCGAATTAAAACACGGGCCTATTGCAATGCTTGATGAAACTATGCCCGTTTTATCAATATTAATCCCCGGAGGCATAACCTATGAAAAAGTACTTTCAAACAGTGAAGAGGCTAAAGCTCGTAATGCAAAACTTATAGCACTGACTTCTTCTAAAGATGAATCCTTAAATAACCTGTTTGATATAGTTATAAGAATACCGGAAGTTTTGGAAATACTTTCGCCTGCAATAACCTGCGTGCCATTGCAGCTTCTTGCTTATTATATTGCGGAATTTTTAGGTAAAGATGTAGATCAGCCCAGAAACTTGGCTAAATCAGTTACGGTGGAATAAGTGTATGAGAAAGAAAATATTTAAAATTGTAGGGATTTTGCTTATAAATATACTGTTTATTTTGGTATTAATATTTATTTTAGATGTAATAATATTTAAATACAATTATAAAGAATATTGTATACGTAGAGAAATACCTAAATTTCATTATATATTAAAAAAACCGATAGGACATTTTATTGATAGATTTAGTATAGACTATCGTGACCCGATAATTTCAAAATATGACAAAGGGAAAAATCCTATAGTAGTTTTTGGTTGTTCATTTGCCTATGGTCAATACCTTGAACCTTGGCAAATATTTAGTTATAAGTTATCAAAATTAACAGGTCGTTCTGTTTTTAACCGATCATACCCCGGGTGGGGACTGCAACATATGTATTTTCAAGCTAAAGAAAAGGACAAAACTGATTTTTATAAACAAATACCATATTCTGATACTGTTATATATATATTAATGCATGATCATTACTACCGAATGCTTATTAAAGGCAGTTATGACAGACTTGATGACTCATTTTACATACATTATAAATACAAGGATAAACGCCTTGTAGCGGACAATTATAAAAATATATTTTTAAATTTATTAAAATCATCTTATACATTTAAATATATAAATGAAAATATAGCTGAATATTATTCTTATCCAGAGCCTTGGCTATTTCCTTATCACACAATTGAAGATAAAGTGACCGATTATGCGCTTAAGTATTTTATTGAAACAAGAAAAGAGCTTGAAAGAAATTGGTTCTGGGGGGGGGTAAATAGTAATAATAAACTTAAATTTATTATATTGATGTATAATTATGGTGATTATACCGATAAAAATGATAGACAAAATATAGCTTTTAATGATTTAATGAAAGAAAAATTAAAGCAAAACGGTTTTATAGTAATTGATACTACGGAAATTACGAAGGAATATTTAAATTCTCCTAAATATTTGCAGGAAAATGACCATCCGACAGAAGCAGCATGGGATTTAATTACTCCTGCTTTTGTAAAAAAGACAGATTTACGGATAAATGGCAGATAATATGATAACGACAAAAGAAGTTAAAATAAAAATCCCAAATGATTTTACAAGTGAATATATAGAATCAAACCTCTCAATCATGGGGTATGATGTACTGAAATGGGCAATAACCGGTTATGATGAAGAATATTATACGTTGAATATATCTGTGGTTATTTAAATTATTGCGCCATATATAGTTCTTTGAATGCTGCTTGCTGAGAAAGAATGTAATTTTGAAAATAATTATTGGAACAAGTACCGACTATTTTGTTATTTGTCAGAATATCTTTATCATTATATTTTGAAAAACAATCATAAGTTTTATTTTTAAAGTCTTGTTTGTTAAAATTTTGTTTTATTTTATTTACGAATTTTGTTTTTGCATCCTCATTTTTGCTTGTTGCTAAGTTATTTAGTCCTAATTTCACTCCGAAGAAATAACTATCTATAATATAGTCATACATTTCATTTGACGGAGTTGCATATGCATATTGAGTATTGGATAATAAAATAATAATTGAAGTTAAAATAATAAAGTAATATTTAAAAGAAAAAATTGCCATAATAATCTCCTTATATAAATTAATTAATTCCACGTTATAATTTGTTTTAAACATAAAGGGGATTTTATAAAAATTTATTAAAATTATACTTGCAATAAATAAGCATGATATATTATTATTCCTATAATTTGTATTAAGATTTTTGGAAGATAAGGAGAATTATATGGAATTAAAAGGTTCAAAGACGGAAAAGAATTTAATGGAAGCATTTTCAGGTGAATCACAAGCGAGAAATAAGTATACATATTATGCTTCTCAAGCTAAAAAAGACGGGTATGTTCAGGTTAGCAGACTGTTTGAAGAAACAGCAAATAATGAAAAAGAGCATGCTAAAATATGGTTTAAACTTTTACACGGTGGTAAAGTTCCGTCTACAATTGAGAATTTAGAAGATGCGTCAAACGGTGAAAACTATGAATGGACAAAAATGTATGCCGATTTCGCAAAAGAAGCACGTGAAGAGGGATTTAATGATATTGCGTTTTTGTTTGAAAAAGTAGCTCAAATAGAAAAAGACCACGAAGAAAGATATAGAAAACTGTTGCAAAATATTAAAAACGGCAAAGTATTTGAAAAAGAACAAGAAATCGTTTGGGAATGCGCAAATTGCGGATATTCATACAAAGGAACATCTGCAATTGAAAAGTGCCCGGTATGCGCTCATCCGCAAAGTTATTTCTTTGAAAAATCTAAAAATTATTAAATATAATTTAAAATCTCAGTTAAATCTTTATTATTAATGATAATATTGGCTTGACTTTTTAATATTGGTTTTGCGCAAAAAGCAACACGTTTATCTGCAAAAGGAAACATACTTAAATCGTTAGCACCGTCACCTACTGCTATTGTGGCGGTGCTGTCAATATTTAAAAGATTTTGAATTTTTTTGAGCATTTTTCCTTTACTGTCCGAAAACATCATTTCTCCGCCTAACATTCCGGTCATAATTCCTTCTTTAAAATGCAAAATATTTGCAAATTGCGCATCATAACCTAATATTTTTTGAGCGGGAATTGTAGCTGTTTCATAACCTCCCGAAAAACATACAACTTTATATCCCATTTTTTTTAATTCGGATACAGTTTCTTTTGCTCCTTTTGTAAAGGGAAGATTTTCGCAAATTTGTTTTATCTTTTCTTCTTTAGCTCCTTTTAACAATGCAACACGTTTGATTAAACTTTCAAAAAAGTCAATTTTACCTTCCATAGCTTCTGTTGTTATTTGTTTCATTAACGGTTCTATATTATATTCTCTTGCCAAAAATTCTAAAGTTTCACCCTCCATTAAAGTTGAATCGAAATCAAAAACCGCTAATTTCATTTTTATCCTCACTTAATTGTAAATTTTTTATTATTTATTATATATAAAAATTGAGTAATAACAACCGTTTTAACTGAAATGTAAATCTTAACATAAAAAAAATAGTAGAGAAAAAGTTGCTTTTTTGTTATCTTGTTGGTATAAGATACTAAATGGTAAATAATGTTCAGATTATAAAAGGAGAACCCGATGGGATTACCAAATGTAGCATATTTCTCAATGGAAATAGCAATAGATCAATCAATTGCAACATATTCAGGCGGTTTAGGATTTTTAGCAGGTTCGCATATGTTATCAGCCGGCTATCTCCAAATGCCTATGGTTGGCGTTACAATGTTATGGACTTACGGTTATTATAACCAAAGAATAGACCACGAAGGAAATGTTGAAGTAGCATATATCAGAAAACACTATGATTTCCTTACAGATATCAATCAAACTGTTGATGTGGAAATATATGGTGAAAATGTTAAAGTTAAAGCATATAAGCTTGAACCGGGTATATTTGATACTTGTCCCGTATATTATTTAACAACTGATATTGATGAAAACTCAGAGTGGGCAAGATCAATATCTCATAAACTATATGACGGTAACGAAAAAATCAGAATTGCTCAAGAAACGGTTTTAGGTATCGCAGGTATCAGATTACTTGATAAAATAGGTTATAAATATGATTGTGTTCACTTAAATGAAGGACATGCTCTTCCTGCCGCATTTGAGTTATTAAGCCAATACAACGGTGATTTGGCAAAGGTAAGAGAAAAAGTTGTATTTACAACACATACACCTGTTGCAGCAGGCAACGAAGTTCATTGGGTTGATAATTTATTAAAAGGCGGTTTCTTTGCAGGCCGTTCAAGAGAAGAAGCTGTTCAACTCGGCGGTGAACAATTCTCTTTGACTGTCGCTGCTCTTAGAATGTCAAGACTTGCTAATGCAGTTTCACAATTACATGGTTTGGTGTCCAATAAAATGTGGAGCTGGGTAGAAGGCAGATGCCCGATTAGAGCTATTACCAATGCCGTCAATCTTCACTATTGGCAAGATGAAAGAATGAAAACAGATAATCTTGAATCTTTAATCGAGTCTAAAAAAGAAATGAAAAAAGAAGTATTTGAATATATTGCAAATACTGTCGGTAAAAGGTTGGATCCTAATGTATTAACCATCACTTGGGCAAGAAGATTTGCTGATTATAAACGTGCTTGGTTAATATTTATGGATGAAAACAGAATATTAAAACTGTTAAACGAAAATAAAGTTCAATTGATTTTTGCAGGAAAATTCCACCCTGATGATGTTATCGGAAAAGAAATGTTCAATAAAATACTCAGAAGTTCATATTCTATGAAGAACGTTGTAGTATTGACAGGTTATGAACTAGATTTGAGCGGTAAATTGAAAAGAGCTTCCGATATATGGTTAAATACACCGTTAAGACCGTTTGAAGCATCAGGTACATCAGGCATGAGTGCCAATGCTAACGGTGCATTGCACTTATCAACATTCGACGGATGGACTGTTGAAGGAACATTCCCGGGAATTAACGGATTTACAATCGAATATCCGGGATTAGATGACAATATTCCTTGGGAAGAACGTCATAAGAAAGACTATGAATGTATGATGGATATTATTGAAAATCAAATTATTCCTACATACTACAATGATAAAACAAAATGGGCTATAATGATGCGTCAGGCAATAAGAACAGCAGAGTCTTATTTCAATTCCGACAGAATGGTTATCGAGTATTATAACAGATTATATAAACCGATAGCACACGGTTCTGATGAGGGCGGAGTATCCAATACCGATTATCAGGCAGCTACTGCTCCCGTGAAAGATGCTTGGACGTTTTCAAATATAAAATAAAATTTTGTATCAATTTAAAAAAGGACTTTTAATAAAGTCCTTTTTTTTGTTTAATTTTATTATGAAAAATATTTTAAGACAAAAATCGCTTGAATTGAGAAAAACTTTAAATACAGAAGATTTAAGCAAAAAAATTATAAAAAATCTTATCTCTATTGATGAATATAAAAAGAGTACAAATATTCTTTGTTATTATCCTATAAAAAATGAAGTAAATACGCTGGAATTGTTTTTAAATAAAGAAAAAAAATGGTTTTTGCCGAGAGTAAAAAATGATGAACTTGAAGTATGTCTTTATAATGAAAAAAAACTTGCTAAAGGCAGCTATGGTATAATGGAACCTCAAAATAGCCCAATAACTAAGCTTGATATTATAGATACTGTGATAATTCCTGCTGTTGCTGCAGATAGAAACGGTTATAGATTGGGTTGGGGAAAAGGGTATTATGACAGATTTTTATCAGAGCTTGATGTTTCCTGTAAAAGGATTGTATTAGTATATTCGGCTTTGTTATATGATAATGTATTTCCTCAATACCACGATGAAAAATGCCATATTATTGTTTCAGATAAAGAAATATTGAGAATTGAATGTTAAAAACCCCTTAATAATTTTGTTTCATGTCATATTTGGAGTAAAATATTAATGTATGGAATTTTACTATGGGGATATAATATGGAATTTTTCAGAAATAATAAAAAAGTAATAATATTAACAATCACGTTATGCTTCTTGTTGTGGACCTTCGGTTCAATGTTATTTTTAGTTTTAAAATAATGTAATCAGGTAAAAATTTTGTCGGGAAAGAAATTAATAACAATTATAATATTGATTATAATGAGTGTATGCACGGGAGCATATGCTACTGAAGCGCAGCAAATTAAAAAAGTCGAGCAACAAAGACATGCTATAAAATTAAAAATTAATACCTTGAAAAAACTGGAACGGCAAGAAACTAATAAATTAAGCAGAAATCAACAAAAATTAGAAAAAAATCAAAAAGCATTAAAAAAATCGCAAGTTCAATATAACAATAAACAATCAAATATAAATTCATTGCAAAAAGAACTTGATGCATATATGGCAAAGTACAGTACAAGCAGAAATGTTTCGGCAGAGAGAATCAGAGCTATATACAAGACCAAACATACTATGATTTTGGACTTATTATTATCAACAAACAGTATAAGCCAATTTTTGGACAGAATTTATTATCAAAATTTGATAATAGATGCTGACAGAAAAAAGATGATGGCATTAAGACAGCATTCAATGCAGATATCGGCATTGAAAAAGAAAATGGAACTGGAAAAACGCAAGCTTTCACGCATAATTAATGACATGGATAGAGAAAATAGAAATATCAAAGCCACCATAAATCAAAATAAGTCCATGATAGAAAAAATTCAAAAAGATAAAAAAGCTTATGAAAAATCAGAGCGTGAATTAAAGAAACAATCTGATCGTTTGGCAGCAATGATAGCAAGAACTACACGAAATAGCGGAGTAGTTGTAAACGGAGGATTTTCAAAGCCAGTCTATGGCAGGATTACATCGCCCTTCGGATGGAGAGTACATCCTATATTTAAATCGAGAATATTTCATACCGGAATAGATATAGGTGTTCCATACGGAACTCCGATAAAAGCAGCTAACGGAGGCAGAGTTATATATTCAGGATGGTACGGAGGTTATGGAAAAGTGGTAATTATTGACCATGGTAATTGTACCGGAGCTCCGACCACAACATTATATGCTCATATGTCGCAAATTAAGGCAAATAAAGGAGATAATATTACAAGAGGTCAGGTTATAGGGCTTGTTGGTACGACAGGTTATGCAACCGGTCCTCATCTCCATTTTGAGGTTCGTATTAACGGAAAACCACAAAACCCAGTAAATTATATATAAAAAGGTGATATGATTTGTTAAAAAAATATCTGATAATACTTATAATAATAATGTTCACGGCTACTGAAATTAAAGCAGCTGACTTTTATCCTGAAATGGGAATGGATCCTTTTTATTCTTCGTTAAATCCGTTTAACATTGTTCAGGAGGATAAACCATCTGATACAGACAGTGTATTTGATTATTTTAAGAAATTCAAGCAGAAAAAATCAAAGCAGGATAAAAATCAATCTAAAGATATAACAGTTCAAAAACAAAATATAAAACCGGAGGATTCTGTTAAAAATGAAGTAACTGAAGTATCAGAAGTAGAAAAAGTAGATAATGAAAATGAAGTAAACGAAGTAACAGAAATAACCGAAATAAATGAAGAAAAAGATGAAAATGATATAAATGAAGAAAACGGTTTAGCTATACTAAAACAGAATAAGACATCTGATAACGACGATAACATAAAAGAAGTAAATGATGAAACTTTTGTCAGTCCTGCACCAAAAAAGCATTTAACTAAAATTGAGCTTGAACGTGAACTGCGTAAAGAAGAGCGTGAAAGACAAAGAGAGGAAGAAGCAAGATTAAATGCGCAAAAAGGAAATAATTTTTCTTTGAAAGATAAAATTTTCTTTTTTAAGAAGAAAAAAAATAACCAAACAACACCTCAAAAACAGTCAGAGCCTAAAATAGAACTGTCTGCGGATTATATGGAATATTTCCCTGAACGTTATGAAGTAGAGGCAATTGGAAATGCAAAAGTTAATTTTATTCAGCAAAATACAACATTAGAGGCAAATAAAATTGTTTATAATTATGATATGAATATTTTAACGGCGAGTGAAGATGTTGTATTAAAGTCTTCAGATGCTGTAACAGAGGGAGATTTTATCAGATTGGATTTAAAAAAGCCTGAAGGTTGGATAGAAAATCCGGTCAGCACCACTGATGATATCATATTAAATGCAAAAGAGGCTTATATATACTCGGATAAAATAGAAGAATATGACGGTGTTGCTAAAATATTAAAAGACGAAGTTATGAGTATAGGTGCAAGATCCTTTGCATCTTATGTTGATCAAAGCGGATATATGACAGCCGGTAAAACAAAGGATTATTCGGGAACTAAGGGAATATATAAATTAAAGGCAGATACGATTGTAATAGATTCGGAAGATGACCATGAAGTAATTACGGTAAAAAATGCCGATGTGTATTTAAAAAATCATCGCATTGGTGCTATTCCGTCATTAAAGATTGTTACAAATAAACAGCGAACGAATGCTGAATCAAATATACCTGAATTCGGTTCACAAAATATGCTTGGTATGCATGTAGGCCCTGCTGTTGTATTAAATGTGCCCGGCGGTTCTACGTTGAAATTAGCTCCGATATTGACATACAAAAATGATGAATTTGGTTTAGGTGCTATTGCTAGATATCGTAGTGAACATAATATGACAGAACTTGCCTATGGGTCATCGGTTGATGAAATATTATTACGAGGTAAGCATAAAATTGCAAAAGGATTAACGTTACAATATTCCAGATTTACTAATCAAAATGAATGGTTCTTAGGGTACAGAATGCCAAAATATTCTGCACATTTGGATTATGCAAGGTCAGACTATGTAAAAGATTTAAAATTGAATTTTTCACAATTATATTCAGCAGGTGTATTTGTTGACAGATATGCACCAAGGGATCATACAAAAGATGCAGAGGGCAGATTCAGATGGATGACACAAACATTTAAACCAATATATTCATACGATAATGAAGAGGGAAATGTTAATGTTAACTTGGGGCTGATAGCTCAAACATCCGCATCTGTATATACTTCGGGAGAAAGAGTAGGGCTGTTTAGAGTAGGTCCTGCTTTATCTACAATGGTCGGTCCTTGGCGTCAATCCGTTATTTATTATCAAACTGCGTCTGATGGCAGATCACCTTTCGGCTTTGACCGATACAGATACGGCCGTTCAAATCTTGTTTTTCTTGAGAGTTTGAGAGTATGTAAATATTTAACGTTGGGTTATTTAGCTTCTCTTGCAATGGATAATGATTACAAAGATGACAAATTATTTCAGGAAAGCAGAATCCTTGTTAGTATAGGACCTGAGTATGTAAAATTGACTATCGGGTATGATGCATACAGAAGAAATACTATGTTCCAAATAGCTATGATGGTTGGTACTAAAGATTCTGATATTGAGTTTAAAAAATCAGTGTTGAATAATCCTAATAAATTTGGCAAAGAAAAATCTAAGCAAAAGAAAACAAAAAAGAAATCATATAAAAAATATTTGAAACAAGATATTATGCCTAACGGAT
The DNA here is from genome assembly GCA_947624645.1 of Candidatus Gastranaerophilales bacterium. Lineage (GTDB taxonomy): Bacteria > Cyanobacteriota > Vampirovibrionia > Gastranaerophilales > Gastranaerophilaceae > Avigastranaerophilus. The sequence continues at coordinate 28,063 of CANQLG010000004.1, read as the reverse complement.
AAAGCAACCTTCATCCTGACTGTCAATTTTTCCGTCAAAGTTATTATCTATTCCGTCATAACAAGAGCCTGTTGATTCAAATGATTCGGCTCTGGGGTCAAAAGTTTCATATTTATTGGGTATTTTGTTCCATAAATATAAAAAGGTTTGTTTAAGGTATTTTGTAATTTCCTGATTATAAATAATAACTATATTTTCATCATTTTTATTGTTGGCACTTTTTGTATAATTCATAGACCCGATTATTGAAATTTTATCGTCAACAAAAATAGATTTTGCGTGCATTTTGCCCGCATAGTTTTCTGTTTTTACTTTTATGCCTTCTTTTCTGAGCTGTTTATGTATGGAATGTTTTGAGTGTGAATTTGTTGCGTCATTAATAATTTTAATTTCAACTCCTCTTTTATGTGCATTAATAAGTGCTTCTGCTATACCTTTATGGGTCAGAAAAAATATAGGTATATAAATATATTTTTCAGCCTTGTTAATAATCGGAATTATTGAATTATAAATAATGTTATCATTGGGTGAAAATAAAGGCAGAATTTTGGTTGATTCATCCAGTTTTATAGGATTTATCGGATTAGATATTTTATCTGTGTGAAATTTTCCTTCATACATTTGGTTAAATTCTTTTGTATATGCTTGAGCTGTTTCTTTTGAGTCAATTAATACCGAATAATTAGCGTTGAATCCCGTTAAGTCGGTTCCTGTTATATTGCTTGAACCTGTCCACACTTTTTGGTTATCAAATATGAAAAACTTATTATGCATAATCGCATGCGGAGAATGTATATCATATTCTTTATCGGATTTAAAATCCGTTAAATATTGTTGCAGTTTTATAGTATCAGGGTAATAATTATTATTTTTATAATCAAAATCACATACCCATCTAATTTTGACCCCTCTTTTTTTCGCATTTACTAAAGCATTAAATATTTCAGGCTGGTTATTAATTCCGTATACGGCAAAATTTATAGTATCTTTTGCATTATTTATTTCATTCTTCAGTGTTTTACAAGCATCTGTTTTGCAAGTGCTCATAGGTTTATATACTGTATTTAGGTCAATAAAAAAGACTTGTATTTTATCAGCTTTATAAATAGGATTTGGTTTTTTTATACATTTCGTATCTTTTGGCGTTGAATCGTTATTTAAATGGCAATACGGGCATGGAGTTGCGGAATTGTTTAATTCCGAGCGTTTTATAATCTTATAATTTTTTATGCTTTTGGCTTTTTCACAATTAAGTTTATGGTATCTTTTGCTTCGTATATTATATATAACGTAGTCATCAAGATTATAGGATTTGACTTTTTTTATAAAATTATCTTGGGATTCTTTTGTTTTATCAAAAACGAGGTGTGAATCAAGTAGTATATCTGAATATTTTTTATTTTTAATATAGATTTCGTTGTTTTTAAGCTGTATAAATTGATTATTCAAAATTTTTTCAGAAAAATGCTTTGTTTTATAAGATATAAAAAATATTTCATCTTCGGATAAGTCTTTTAAAAATGGGTATTTATAATCGTTTCCGGCTTCATCGATATAGTCTATATCTTTTATTTTTACGGGAGTTTGTTCATCAAAAATAAAATTATTATTAGTGTCAATAAATATTTCAATCGGAGAAACTATTTTTAATACTTTATATGAAGCAGATGTTTGTTTTTTGTACAGAATAAGAAAAACTAAAATAACAGATAAAAGAAGTAAAAAGATTTTTTTCATAAAAATTATTATACATAAAATAAAAAAAATATAGTAATGTTGAGTTAAAAGAATAAATAAAATATTTGACTGGAAATTATGTATTTGCTATAAATAGAACGATAGCAATCAGATAAAAATAAAAAGTACGGAGAGGTGTCCGAGTGGTTTAAGGTGCAAACCTGGAACGTTTGTGCAGGGGCAACTCTGCCGGGGGTTCGAATCCCCCCTTCTCCGTTTTTCATAAATAAAACTCTTTAATATTACAATTTATTAGCTGTATATGGTACGTTGCAATTTGCAGAAAATTGAATGTTTTTAATTTTATTTATGAGTTTAGCTATAAAAGTTATATTTTTATTTTCTTTCTTATATTCTACTTTTTCAATTTTTTTGTCATCACCTAATGTCCAGCGGAACCCGAAAGTTAAAGCGACGCCGTTTCTGCCGCCGGAACGAGCCATTGCTTGAGCATATCCCGTATATTTATCATTCCAACGTTTTTGTATGCCTATTCCATATTCAGCATAAGGTTTAACACTCATATTGGGTAATCTTACATCAGTTGTACCGTTAATGGCATTTACTTCCGTTTTATCCATTATGTTATATACAACACCAGCGGAAATATATGGCTGCCAGCCGTTTTCGGTATTCGCTACAAATTTTATATTCGGACGTACTTGGATTGAATGTAGCGGGTCAGAGTCTATTCTGACTCCTGCTGCATTAGTGTAATCAAATGTATTTACAAATGTATATGCCAGTAATAACGTGGGTTGTATTATGAATTTACCGTTGTTAAATTCAAAGCTGTAACCGCTTTTAGAAGCTACACCCGATAATAACATTGTAAAGTCTTCATTCCCGTACATTGTGGAAGATTCGCCAACAGCAGCACCAACAGAAGCAGTGATTGCACTGTAAAAGTTATTTTTGTAAAAAGTTTGTGTTAAACCGAGCAATCCGCCGTTTTGAGTTGTATCAACGCCCCGGTAGTGTTGACTTGAACCGTTATATCCTATATATGCGGTTGATACCGTACTCCATCCGTGTTTTAATTCTTTGATGTCGCCGTCAGTACCAACTAACGTACCATAAGTAATAGTATCTACATCAGGGCCGTTCTTTAAAGGTATATTTTCAAATGTGGCATAAGGTTTTACCCAAGTGCTGTTATGATTTATTTCATTTACATAGCCTTTTAATTCTTGACCTTCTGTTATTGCATATTTATTTGCATTAAGCATTGCATATTTTTCGTATGAAGGCAGAGCCGAAAATGTATCAGCGTGTTCAAATGCGTAATTAAATGATTCGTTAACGGCAGCATAACCGCCTGCTTGTGAAGCAACGGCTGAAGGAAGTACAGCAGGGTTAAATCCGTCATAATCATTTCCGGTCGGAGTATTTCCTCGTGAAAATACAAAATATCCATTATTCCCGTGTGTTCCATCTGCCGAATATTCAACCGTATATTTGTATATAGGTGAATAAACATTCCATTGCTGCCCTGCTGTCGGAGCTTCAGTTATTTGTGTATTTACGTAATTTTTTATAGCTTCATCCGCAAAATCTACAACGGTCTGCATATGTTCGGAATCACTTGTGATGTTCATATCTTTAATATTGATTTCACCTTTGAAATCTTTTCCAATATTGTACTTATCAGCAGTAATTCTTCCCATTATGGAATTTTTAAGGTCAACATCAACTCTATCAATATTAATGTTTCCGTCCTTTAAATTTAAATTATTTAAACTCAAATTGTTTAACCCTAAATTTGTTATATTAAAATTTCCACCGTTCATAGTCAGTCCGTTATTAGCGAAATCTTTAATATTTACAAGCGTAGTTTCACTATTGTTATTGTTTATTTGTTGATTTTCAACTTTACCTGTTATTTTTATAGCGGAATTATCAAAGGTTAAATTTCCTTTACTATCGGCTGTAATTGTTCCGTTGATATCTGTATTACCTTTGATTATTAAGTCTTTATTATTTGAAACCTTTGAAGAATCTTCCAAAATGATATTTTCAAAAGTCATAGAACCATGGTTATTTATTTTATCAGCATTTTTAAGAGAAAAGTTTGATAAATAAACATTTTGGTCTTCTTTAATATCATCAAATAAATTTTTATTATTTACATTTAAAGTGTTAGAACCTTCGCCGATAATTTTAATATCTTTACCTGCAAATTTTTCAATATTTCTTGTAAGATTTTGAGTATCACCGGATTTAATAGTAAATATTTTTTCAGTTCCGTCATTAACTTCCAGTTCACTCCAAGCAGCAAGATTATCTCTCCAGCCGACCAATTTGATACTGTCATTTGTTGTTTCTTTTGTATATAGACCAAATTCTTTTGCTAATATATATTGACTTGTCATTTCAGCAGCTGCTTCAGTAACTGTTTGTATCTCGCCGTTTAATTTTAGTTGAATATTTCCGTCAGCAGATTTAATTATTTGTATAATATGAACTTCTTCATTGTCTGCATTGTCTTTATAATTGCTTAAAGTATTAACTGCAACATTGGATAAGTCAATATAACTTCCGTTTTCACTTTTACTTATATTGAATGTGTCTGCTTTATCTTCGGTTGTGTCTTTGCTTAAATTTATGTCAATGGTGTATTTCCCTGAACCTTTAGAATTTAATTCGTTAAAATTATAGTCTATATATTCATTGTCGGCGGTATCTACGAAACCGCTGTTAATGTTTAACACAGATTCATTAAATATATTATCATTTGCGCCTAATTTTAAAGTTACATTCTCTAATGTAGCATTAGCGTTAACTACTTTGTTATTAAAAATAATTACCGAATCCGTATTATCACCTGTTAAATTTAAATTATAATTTGAACCGTTTATGATGTCATTAAAAAGGATTTTTCCTTTATTTGTTGAGCTTAACGTTAAAGTTTTTGCGTTATCAACATATATGGCTTCTTGAGATTGAACACCTGCCGCATTTACATAGTTATTAGTAAATTCGGAAGTTCCTGCATTAGCAGATATTGTTAAATCTTGATTTGTCCAAATTGCCCCGCCTTGAGCTGAACCTGTCTTTGATTCTGCATAGTTTTGAACAAATGTAACATTGCTTAGATTATTAATAATACCTTCATTATATATTGCACCGCCTTTTGATTCGTCTGATTCTGTATTTGTATGGTTAAGAAAATATTCTTTTCCGTTTAAATATACGGTAGCGTCTGCTGCATTGTATATAGCTCCGCCTTTTGCACCTTTATTACCAATAATATAATTATGATAAAAATCACTATTAAGAGTAAAAGAGTACCCTTTTTTAGAATTTGCATATACGGCGCCGCCTTGACCTTCATGTTGTATTGATTGAGCATAGTTTCCGTAAAAATCACCGGTTATTGTAACGTCTCTGTTTTGAGCGTATTCAATTATAGCTCCGCCTTGAGAACTTACAGGTACATCAGGTGTTTTATTACTGTTATCATCATCGTGCAAATCACCCTCTGTATAAGTATAATTGTGAATAAAGTTCCCTTCTATATTAGAAATACCCCCGATATCAAATATAGCACCGCCTAAACCTTGATAGCCTCTTGCATTATTACCGACAAAATCACCTTTAATTTTTGTAATTTTTGTAGTACCACTGCTGTTAAATATAGCTCCGCCATCTGCATATCTGTTTGCATAGGCTTGATTATCAATAAAATCTCCGGTAATTGAATCTATAACACCGTTAACATTATATATAGCCCCGCCATAACCGTTATGTTCACCTATTGTCCTTGAATAATTTGATATGAAATTTCCTTCTATATTGCCTATATGACCGTTGTTAAGAATAGCCCCGCCGTTTGAATCACTAACAGCACTGATAAAATTACCGATAAAATTTCCTTTTATAGATCCTATATCGCCTTTAGTTGTATTATTAACAGCTCCGCCGTTATTAGAACCTGCTCCTGATTCTATTTTGCTGTAATTATGAATAAAAGCGCCAACTATACTTGTTATACCGCCTTCATTATAAATACCGTTACCGTTATGGTTGCCGGAGGTTATATGGTTTCCGATAAAATCCTTTTCTATTATATGTCCGGTACCTGTAACTTTGTATGGCTCCGTATTATTATAATGATCTTTTTCATCATAATAAACCATATATGCTGTCGGATAACTAACAGGTTCCAAAAGGTCTCCGCCCTCGGCACTTTTGCTCCATTCATAATACTGTATTTTATTACCTGTTCCTTGGGAGTCTCTTTTAATATCAATTTGATAGTATTGAGTTGTTAATTTTTGACTTTCAGAATCATAAGTAAAGGCTTTTACATTGCTTTCTTCACTTGTTACTGGATTTAATGTATATCCGCTATTATCTCCCAGTGTCGGGTCTAATTTGCTTTCTTCGGCAATACATGTATTACTGCCGTAAATGAAAACAATAAAAACAGCAGCTGCCAGTACTCTCTTTTTACCCCCCCCCATTACAAAATACATTTTCTTATCTTCAACGTGTTTATTATTATTTTTTCTCATCTTCCTATACCAAAACTTAAAAAGTAACACAAAAAATTATACATAAATTAATATTCCACATTTAAACATTTTTAAACGGTATATTTTTATTATGTTGATTTAAAAATTTATTGTCTTAAGACACCGGCACAGCTGGGTTTTCCGGTCTTAGTAGTTCTAAGTATGGTGCTCCTTCCATCGTGCGGTATATTTCAAATAAAATGATTGCTTGATCTTCTGAGGCATTTTCAAGAAAATCATTCAAATTATCGCATTGTGCCAGTAAATACATAGCAACGGTAGGATCTTGGATATCATTATTTTTAAATGCATTTATAATTTTTTCAGGGTCATTACCGTATTTTTCTTGTAAAGATTTAATTTCACCTTCGTTATCTTTCACTTCATCAAAGCTGGAATGAGTTCCATCGAAATAATATTTGTTATCTCCTATTCTTTTCATTTTATCTAATAATGTTCTAAAGAATTCATTACCTTTGTCGGAACCGTTTGAATTGTATGCTTTAATAATATCTTCAACATTAAAGCCGTTGTCATTAAGCAGATTAATTTCTTCCATTGTTAATGCCTTATCAAATAAAGCTTTAATATCTTCATAAAATTCGAGATTAGAATCATTTTCCATTATAACTGTTAACAAATTGGTATTTTCATCAATAACACCTGATTTAATAGCTATGTCATTCATTTCTCCATAGATATAAATAACATCTGCAAATGTATTAGGTGCATACATTTGTGAACTGTTGATTCGTCTGATTTCATCAGTAAATACTGATTTAAATGAATCTTTTTTATCAGGATGATCATTAAAATAATCTTTTAATAAGCCTAAAGTTTTTTCGTCATCCGCTAATAAACTATAAAAGAGGAATTGGGCATGCGGATCGTCTTTAATCTCTGTGAGATAACTATCAATAGCTTTTTTTGCATCTTCTTCACTTGCTTTAGGATCAAATATATCTTTGTATGGGCTGTCATCCGCTTTTAAATCTTCTTTAAGAGCTTCTTTTTCTTCATTTATACGTTTATCAATACCGTTTTGTATACGTACGGATTCAATTTCAGTGTCATTTTTCTTTTCTCCGTATAAAGATAATAATTCAAACATTTTTGCAGGATTATCTTTCAAGGATTCAAGGTCATAACTTGTGCCGAATCTGGTATTATAATCTTCAATATATTCATTTGCCTTATCTTCATCAATGTGGTAGTATTTCAGAACATCAGGATTAACTTGATCTTTTTCTTCTTTACAAAATTCTATGTAATCGGAAATTTTTTCATATAAATCTTTAGCTGATAGACCGGATTCATTACTTATATTTTTCAAATATATGCCGACTTGATCTCTATCCATATCTAATAATTCACAAAGTTCATCGATTTTATCTTCTTTTTTTGTTTCTTCCGATTCTTCTTCAGCACCTTCAGCCCCTTCTGGTTTTTCAGGTTCTTCAGAATCTTCAGTTTCTTCAGTTTTTTCAGGATCATTTGCAAGAATTTCATCAATGAAGTCAGAACCAATTTCTTCATCAACTTTTATTTCATCTTCAGGATATTTGTCTTCAATTGCTTTTTGTTCATTAGCAATGGCAGTATCAAGAGCTGCTTGAATTTCTGCAATTCTATCTCTTACATCATCAACAGCTTGTTGAGCTTCAGTTATGGCAGTTTCTTTTGCAGTTTCATATTCGGTTTTTGCCGTATCATATGCAGTTTTTAATTCCGCAATATCTTCATGATCTTCTAAGATTTTGTCTTCAAGTTCTTCTCTTGTCTCTTCGTAGCTGGTAATGTCTTGTTCGCTATTAGCAATTGCTTCTTCAGCTTCAGCTATCTCTGCTTCTGCTTGAACAACTCTTTCTTCAGCCTCCGCTTTATTTGCTTCCGCTTCCTCCTTTTGTGCTTCAAGTGCTTCTATTTGTGCTTCGGCGTTTTGTATCAGTTCTTGTAAACCTGCATCTTCTTCATCTTCATTTAAGTTCATAGATGCTTGCCAGGTTGATATTTGTGCTTGCAGGCTGCTGATTTGTCCTTCGCAAGTTTCTATTTCTGATGCATATGTGTCAACATCAGTATTGGCTTGATCTCTTGCATCAATTGCAGCATTTTTTCTATCTTCATTTTCAGTTTTTTGGTTATTATATTCTTCAACTTTTTCAACAGCTTCAGCAAGTTTGTCCGCATCTTCATCTTCTAATTCTTCAAGAGCTCCTGTATATGCTTCTAAAGCATCATCCATTGCACCTTTTGCCGCTGCAATATTAGAATCGGTTCCGTTTTGAATTGCACTTAATTCACTTTCCTTTGTTTGAAGGTCAGCATTTGCCTGACTCAATGCTTGAGTTAATTCTTCAACACTCATATTTTCATAGTCTTTGCTAGAAGATTCATCTCCTAAACTTAAAGCAGAATCTGCGCTTGAAGTATCATTACTGAGGTTTGTATTGGATGAACTTGCCGGGCCGTCAACATTTCCGGCGCCATCAATTCCGCCACCTCCACCGCCACCTCCGCCAGGAGAATCTATTGACGGATCTTCGGCAGGTGCTGTCGGCTCTGTCGCTTCTGTTGCTTCATCTTCTATTTCTGCCGAACCTACTAAATCATCTATTGAAAAATTATTTTCATTTTTATCTATATCTTTTACTTTTTCTAAAAATGATTCAAATTCCTCCTTATTTATCTCTCCATTAGAATCCGTATCAAATTTATCTTTAAATTCTTCATCTTCAAACATTAAATTTAATACATCTACCATCAAATCATCATTTTTGCCGTCGTTTGTATTATCATTTTCGTCTGTTATAATTTTTCCGTTTTCTATTTCCAAATTTAACAGATCTGAAACATCCATTGATAAATCGTCTGTTGTTGCATGAAATTCATCAGTTAAAAATTCCTTAAATTCTTTTACATAACTAAATATACTAAAATCAGAAAATTCTCCGATTTTGTTGTCTTGTTCAGTTTGATTTTCTTTCAAGTAATTAAAAAAACTTAATTTTAATTGATCAATTTCCATAGCAAGAAACTCCTATTTAAGGTTATTGCTATTTCTGTCGGTATATTTATTGTAAAACTTGAGTATTTTTTACAAATATTTACAAAAATTATCTTTTCAAAATTATGATATAATTTAGTAATGGTTACGTTTATAGTTGGTATATTAATATTATTATTTGGGTATTTGATATACTCAAAGTATGTGGAAAAACAGGTCGGTGTTTCTCAAGAGGATACTCCAGCCATAATTAAATCTGACAAAGTGGATTATGTTCCGTTAAATGAAAATAAAAATATGCTTATTCATCTTTTGAATATAGCAGGTTTGGGACCAATATTGGGAGCAATTCAGGGAATATTATTCGGTCCTGTTGCTTTTTTATTAATTCCATTAGGATGTATTTTTATGGGATGTGTTCATGACTATTGCTGCGGGATGTTATCAGTTAAAAATGGCGGTGTTCAGGTAACCGGACTTATTAAAAAATATTTGGGTAATAATTATTATAAATTTTTTATAATTGTTGTATCAGTACTTTTAATTTTATTGGCTGCAGTTTTTGTTTATTCGTCAGGTGATATTATAGCTGAAAATCTTCTAAATCAGGATGATTTTTCACTTAGTAATCCTATTATTGTCAGTATATATTTATTAATTGGTTTATACTATATAATTGCATCTTTATTTCCTATTGACAAAATAATAGGAAAATTTTACCCGTTTTTCGCCATAATATTGATATTGGGAACTCTTTTTGTTTTTGCGGGATTTTTTACAATGGGAATTTCTGTTGAAAATATTAATTTTTCAAAAATTAATGAACATCCTATGCATCTTCATCTTATACCGATGTTCTTTTTAACGGTTAGTTGCGGATTATTATCAGGATTTCATTCAACTCAATGTACAATAGTTTCCAGAACACTTAAATCGGAAAAAGATGCAAGACATGTATTTTTTGGAATGATGGCAGTTGAATCATTAATTGCAATGGTTTGGGCAGCTGCCGCTATGCATGTATATAATATGGGAATATTACCTTATAATCTTGTCGGAAGCGTTCATGTTATCGGAAAAGTTGCTGATGTTTTTGTTTTTCCTATGTTTGCTTTTTTAGTTTCCGTTGCGGTTGTTATTTTACCGATTACGTCTGGAGATACTGCTCTGCGCGGTTTGAGGATGATAATTGCAGATACATTTAATTTAGAACAAAAACAAATTAAAAACAGATTAATTATTATGTTCCCCATTGTATTTGTTATGGTGGCTGTTATTTTATGGGCAAAACTAAACAGTGACAGTTTCTCTTTTATTTGGCAGTATTTTAATTTCTTCAACCAATTGATAGCAATTCCTGTTCTTTTATTTTCTACGGTATATCTGTATAAAACTAAAAAAAATTGGCTTATAACGTTTTTACCGGGATTATTTTATGTCTTTATTAATACATTTTTTATATTAAATGCTAAAAATGCTTTAAAACTGGATTATATAATATCATTTATTATTGCTTTATTTGTAACGGTTGTATTCTCGATATATTTTATAAAATTTAAACTGAAAAAAGATGAATAAATTTATATATTTCGATAATCAGCAAGTAGCGCAGCACCTATAACACCCGAAAAATCTCCGAGTTTAGCTTTTTCAAACCTTATTTTTTCGGCAGGAGTCGGAAGAGATTTAATTTTAGCTATTTGTATGGAATGTTCATAAAAATAATCAATGGCATTCATCAATCCACCGCCAAGTATTATTAAAGCAGGGTTATAGAAGTTAATGATACTTGCTAAACCGGATGCCAGATAATCGGACGCCTCGGTTAGAATTTGCGTAACCAACTCATCTTTATTCTCTAGAGCTTTTCTAATCATGCTTGTTTTGATAGGTTTATCTTCAACAATATAATTTTCAATATCCGAATGTCTGCCTTTTTTAAGCGCTCCGATAATCCTTTTTTCAATTGCAAGTCTAGAAGCATAAGCTTCAAGACATCCGCATCCTCCGCATCCGCAGGAACGTCCGCCTATATCTACAACTATATGCCCGATTTCGCCTGCCGTACCGGTAGTTCCATATCTTAATCTTCCGTTTTGCACTATACCTGACCCTATTCCTGTACCTACAAATATACAGACAAAGTCTTTTTCGCCCTTGCCAGCTCCATAGTACATTTCGCCTATTGTTGCTATTTCAACATCGTTGCCCAAAATTACGGGTTTATTAAATTCCGTTTCCAATCGTTCTTTTATATTCAAGTCAGAACATTCAATATTAGGCGCATTGATTATTATACCTTTTTCTCTGTTTATTTGTCCTGCTGCACCTATACCTATATCATCTATATTATTAATATCAATTCCGGATTCCAAAAGTACTTCATTTACTGAATTTATTATTTTTTGAAGTATTTTATCAATGCCTTTATCTTTTTTTGTTTTCTTTTTAATGAAAGAGATAACTTCACCTTTAGATTTATCTACAATAGCGGTTAAAATTTTTGTTCCGCCCAAATCAATTCCTATTGAATATTGACCCATATATAATTTTTCCTTATTCCATGCAATTATAACATTATTTTTTATTTTTATAAAATAATGGGTTTAAAACTTGCTAAAAATAGGGTATAATATCAAAGTATACATTTTATGGAGGCAAAATAAATGCGCATTACTGTTAAAGGGCGTAATATTGAAATTACTGATGCTATTCGCAATTATGCGGAAGAAAAAATCGGAAAAGTTTGGAATTACTATGACCAAATCCAATCTATTGATGTTGTTCTCAGCGTAATCAAGAATCCATCAGTAGCACAAAGTCATACGGCAGAAGTTATTTGTAAATTTGTTTCAGGCTCTGTTAAAGCAGAGGAAAAAGCTGAATCTATGTATGCCAGTATTGATTTAGTTGCTGATATTTTAACAAGACAGGTACAAAAATTTAAAGAAAAGCAAATAACCGGTTCTAAAACCGCATCAATAAGGACGGATAAAATTCCTGAGGATGAAGCAGAAACTGTTTCGGAATAAATTAAAGCCCCTTAGGGGGCTTTTTAAATATTTAATTTTTCTTTTGTATAGTTGATAAGTCCGCCTGAGTTGATAAGTTTTTGAATTTCAGGCGGAAATTTTGTGCATGTATATGATTTCCCTGTTGTTTTATTTATGATTGTGCCTGAAGTTAAATCGTATTCAAGAATGTCACCTTTAGTGCATTCATCGCTTAAAGTATTATGTTCAAGAATTGCAAGCCCTATATTTATTGAGTTACGATAAAAAATTCTTGCAAAACTTTTAGCGATAACAAGGCTGATTCCGGAGGCTTTTATTGCTATCGGGGCATGTTCTCGAGATGATCCGCACCCGAAATTTTCTCCCGCAACGATTATATCGGTTGCTTTTACTTCCTTTGCAAAAGTCTTATCAATATCTTCCATGCAATGTTTTGCAAGTTCATCTGCTGATGATGTGTTAAGATATCTTGCCGGAATTATTACATCTGTATCTATATTATCAGCATATTTCCAAACTTTTCCCGTTGCCATTTTTTTCTTTACTTCCTTTATTTTCTGTATTATAATTAAATTATACATTACATGTTTGGAATGTTAATAACTTTACAAATTAAAAGGAGAAATAGATGATGGAAATGATAGGCGAAACAGCAGGACAAATTTGGAATTATTTGAATGAAAACGGCGAAACTACTATTGCTAAAATGAAAAAAGATTTAGATTTAAAGGCTAATTTTGCTGAATTAGGTTTAGGCTGGTTAGCAAGAGAAGGTAAAGTTGAATTATCCAAAAAAGGTACTTCTACTAACGTTAGATTAGTATAATTAATACTAAGATATTTACAAAAGTCCGCATATTTAAGCGGACTTTTTTTATTGCAATGTTTTTGTAATAATATTTTTGAAGAAAAGGTGAAAAAATGGAAACTGTAAAAATAAAAGCTGAATATTTAGAACAAGCGGCATTACTGGCAAGAGGTGCCGAAGTATTACCCGGTGGGGTTGAAGAACTTGCATTTAAACTTCAAAAATCAAAAGAAGAAAATAAACCTTTAAGGGTAAAACTTGGGATGGATCCATCTCGCCCCGATTTACATTTGGGACATACCGTTGTAATGAGGAAAATAAAACAATTTCAGGATTTGGGACATCAAATAATCTTGATTGTCGGCGGAGGAACAGCAATGATAGGTGATCCGTCGGGAAAATCCGATACTCGTCCAAGTCTTACAAAAGAGCAAGTAGAAGAAAATGCAAAAACGTATTTTGAACAAATTTCAAAAGTAATTGATGTAAATAAAGCCGAAATAAGAAATAATTCTGATTGGCTGTTTAATCTTAATTTTGCTGACATGTTAAAACTTGCTTCAAAAGTTACGGTTGCTCAGATAATGACAAGGGACGATTTTGCAAAACGTTATGCCGAAAATAGACCCATCTCCGTACATGAATTTTTCTATCCGCTCATGCAGGCTTATGATAGCGTAGTAGTGGATGCTGATATAGAACTTGGCGGTACAGACCAAAGATTTAATAATCTTTTAGGCAGAGAAATCCAAACCGCATACGGTAAGGAACATCCTCAAATGGTAATGCTATTGCCTTTGCTTGAAGGAACTGACGGTATTGTTAAAATGTCAAAATCATTCCCGCAGCATTGTATAAGTTTAACCGATACTCCCAATGATATGTACGGTAAATTAATGTCTATTTCGGATAACTTGATTGTAAAATATTTTGCACTTTTAACGGAAATATCTAATGAAGAATTAAAACAAATAGAAGAACAGCTTAAAACATCTAATCCTCGTGATATAAAAATGAAGCTTGCTTATACAATAACACAAATGTATAACGGCAAAACGGCTGCTGATGAAGCGCAGGCTAATTTTGTTAAGGTTGTTCAAAATAAAGAAATTCCCGATGATATTCCTGAAGTTAAAGTAAAAGATGATATTTCTTTAATTGACTTCATTTCAAACTTTGATAAATCATTAAGCAGAGGAGAAATAAAACGCCTGGCTCAATCAGGTGCTTTAAAAGTTAATTCGGAAAAACAGGCTAACCCGAATTATATAATTACAACATCAATGGTTCCTGTTATAGTTCAATACGGTAAAAGAAAATACATAAAAGGTGTATAATGCGTTTAATAAAAAAAGTATTTTCGCAAATAAAAGAAGATATAAAAACAATATATGAAAAAGACCCGGCTGCCGAAAATTTGCTTGAGGTACTGTTATGTTATCCGGGGCTGCATGCATTGATTTTGCATAGAATTGCACATAAACTTAATTATTGGAAAATACCTTTAATTCCGAGAATGATATCAAATATATCAAGATTCTTTACCGGAATAGAGATACATCCCGCAGCCAGAATAGGCCGTCGATTTTTTATAGATCATGGAATGGGTGTTGTTATTGGTGCTACGACTATAATAGGTGATGATGTACTATTGTATCAGGGTGTTACTCTCGGAGGAACGGGTAATGAACATGGCAAACGTCACCCTACTTTGCATGATAATATTGTAGTCGGTTCAGGAGCAAAAATTTTAGGCAATATAGAAATAGGCTCTAACTCAAGAATTGGAGCAGGATCCGTAGTTGTGGACAATGTTCCTGAAAATTCAACGGTTGTTGGAGTACCCGGTAGAATTGTTAAGCAAAAACTGTTAATTCAGGGTCAATTGATGCATAATAGAATCCCTGACCCTATTACTTGTCAATTAAACCGATTGAAGTATGAACTTCAAGATTTAAAAGAACAAATGGAAGAATTAAAAAAGGCGGATTAATTATCCGCCTTTTAATATTTTTATCAGATTGATTAGTGATATTTTCCTCCGAACAATGCATCGCCTGCTTCTGTAAATAATCTTGGAAGTATTAAAGCGTGACATATACCTTCTAAAATATATTGACCTACTGAAACATTCTTTTCTTCATCCATATTACACATAGCATTTAATAAATCTTCTTCGGTACAATCATCAATTTTATCATTATTGAAGAATGTTTTCTGCCAGCTTCTTCCTGAAGCACTTACTGCATTGTCCTTAATGAATTTTTCTAAATCACCGTCTTCAAGTTCTGCTTCAATTAATTGTCTTGCAACGGCTCTTAATTGAGAATCATTTCCATTTTCGTCTACTAATTGTGAATATCTGTCTTGTGATTTCATTTCTGTAAGTAATTCATTATAAGCTTCTAATGCTGCATCTTCTCGACCTTGAGATAACAATGATTTTATATTTGATATACAGTTTGTTATAACAGCATCTCTGCCATTGTATGAAATTTCATAAGATTCTTTTGTATCTTGATAACTATATCTTCTGTCAAGATTTTCTTCGTTATATAAACTTGATACAGAAACCCCACCGTATGTAGTATGAGTATTCGCTGTTGCGCTGCCTCCAAAGAAACTTCCATTTTGAAATGATACTGTCATAACTAACCTCCACTATAAAATTTTATTAACCTAAACTAACCACATATATATAAAAACAATTTGAGAATTGAAATTTACTTTCAATTCTAATTTTCTTAATATATCTTAACAAATTATTAAAAATTTTGTATGAATATTCCGCCCAAAGCACCTGCTAATATTATTAATATCGGATTTTTTTTAATGAAAGAAAAAGGAATAATTAGTATTATAAATAAAATTATTGCTTTTAAATCAATCTGCAAGGGAAATGACCATTCAGGTTTATTATATACGACAGCTTGAAATAAAAGTTTAAATCCTATGGAGGTTAAAAGTGCGCAAGATGCAGGTCTTAACCCTGTAAAAATATAATTTATATTGTTGCAATTACTAAGTTTATTAAACAACTTAACAACTGTAATTACTATAAAAAAAGGAATGAGAATTATAGCAACGGATGCAATTAGGGCGCCCCAAAATCCTGCCGTTGTGTAGCCTGTATATGTCGCCATATTTATACCGACTGGTCCCGGGGTTATATTTGAAACAGCTATCATATTTGTTAGTTCATCTGTACTGAACCAGTTATATTGGCTTTGTAAATAATATAAAAACGGTAAAGTGGCATAACCGCCACCAAGTGCAAATACACCTATTTTTAAAAATTCTATAAAAAGAAGAAAATATATTTTAACCATTTTTTCTCCTTTGTACTTTTGCATAGATGATTGATGTTACAGCCGAAAGAATGATTATTATGGCGGGAGATACGGGCATTAATATAAATGTTGCCAATACTGCAAAAAATAATATATAGGTGAATACGGAATTAACGCTTTTTGACCACAGTTCTTTAATTGTAATAAATATAAGGATAATAACCGAAATTCTGATTCCCCAAAATGCATTTTTTATAGTTTCATAATTTACAATCCCTGTTAATATTTTAGCCAACAACAAAATACATAAAAACGGAGGCAATATAATTCCTAATGTTGCACAAAATGCACCTGATATTCCTTTGGCTTTATATCCTGCTGCTGTTGAAATATTACAAGCGATTATACCGGGTAAACACTGGCTCATTGCAAAGTAGTCCACAAGTTCTTCTTCGCTCATCCATTTTTTTTCGTCCACAATATATTTTTTTAATAATGGAACAATAACATATCCGCCGCCTAATAGTTGAAGTCCGATTATAAAAAATATTTTAAAAATTTCAAATAAAGATGTTTGCATACTCTTTATTATTGCATAAAAAGTTTAATTTTCGCTAAAAACGGGAATACTACAATTGTAGGAGTTAATATGCAAAAGGTATTATTGCTTGATAAACACAATCATCCGATAAATATCTGTACTTGGAAACGGGCATTGGTTATGCTAATGAAAGGGAAAGCCGAAAATGCCCGATTGTTAAATGATATTGAAAGTATGATAAAAATTGAAAATATATTAATTCCGAGAGTTATAAAACTAACGTATGATTTGGCAGTTCCTTACAAGGAGCTGCCTTTTTGTCGTGAAAATATATTAGTTAGGGATGAATTTGTTTGTCAGTATTGCGGTGAAAAATTTCCCGCAACTGAGTTAACTTTAGACCATGTTTATCCAAAATCACGCTTAGGACCCGATATATGGGAAAATATTGTTGCATGCTGTAAAGATTGTAATCAAAAAAAAGCTGATAGAACGCCAAAAGAGGCAAGAATGAAACTTTTAAGGCGTCCATATAGACCTAAGGATTATCTTACTTTTGAATTAAAAAAATATCCTTATAGTGTAATCCGTCATTGGCTTGAATATTTTGAGGCTTCTTAAAAAATTTATTATATTTTTTATTAGCTGTTAGAGGGTTAAAAATTTTTTTCGGAAGATATATTTTCTAAAAAAAGGAGAAAATATGTCTAAAAAAATATTATTTGTCGTAACTAATTTTTCAAAGATAAACGATGATATATTAACAGGTGTTTGGCTGGGAGAATTTGCACAGCCGTATATAGTTTTTGAATCAACAGGATACGATATAACTGTTGCAAGTCCTTTGGGAGGTAATTCGCCGTTGGATGAAAACGGTTTATCCTGCTCAAATCCCATAGAATGGGATGAACCTGCAAAACTTTTAAGAAATACTGCTAAATTATCCGAAATTGATTATACACAATTTGATGCAATATTTATCCCCGGCGGGCATGGTCCTATGTTTGATTTGCCCGAGTGTCAAGAGTTAAAAACTATATTGGAATATATGTATAAGAATGATAAAATTCTTGCCGCCGTTTGCCATGGTGTAGCAGGGTTTGTCAGTGCAACGGATTGTGAGGGAAACTCAATATTAAAAAATAAACATATTACCTCTTTTACAAATAAAGAAGAAAAAATCGTTAAAATGGCTGAATTTATGCCGTTTTCTTTGGAAGAACGGATAAAAAAACTGGGTGCAATTTTTGTTGAAGATAAACCTTGGAGCGAACATGTGGAAATTAATTGCAATATAATAACGGGGCAAAATCAAAATTCGGCATTGCTTGTGGCAGAAGCCGTAATTTCTTTATTATAAACACTTGTGATATAATAAGCTTGAAAAAATTATTATATCAGAGGATTTTATGTTATTAAGTATAGTGCTTTTAATTATCGGGTTAGTGCTTTTATCTAAGGGTGCTGATTTTTTTATCGACGGTGCGAGTAATCTTGCTTTAAAATTTAAAATTCCGCAAATTATTGTAGGATTAACAGTTGTTGCCATGGGAACAAGTGCACCTGAAGCTTTTGTCAGTATTAATTCTGCTTTAAAAGGGGTAAACGGTGTTGCAATAGGAAATATTATCGGCAGTAATATTGCCAATATATTTTTAATACTCGGCGTAACTGCCGCTATATGCGCTTTACCGATAAAAAATAATACTATAAAATATGAAATTCCTTTTGTCGGCTTCATTACCGTTATTTTACTTGTAACGGGACATTTCTTCGGGGCTGTGGACAGGATTGGGGCTTTAGTTCTATTGGTTTTATTCGGTTTATTTTTTATATATTTATTTAAAGCATCTAAAAATAATAATGAGTTTGATGTTGAAGAAAAACAAATCGGAATTATTAAAATTCTTCTTTATATTACGGGCGGACTTATAGCGCTTGTATATGGAAGCGATATGACAGTTAACAGTGCCGTTGATATTGCCCATCGATTGAATGTTTCTGACAGAATAATAGGTTTAACCGTTATAGCATTCGGTACAAGTTTGCCCGAATTAATTACCTGCATTGTTGCTGCATATAAGAAACAAACGGATTTGGCCGTCGGTAATATTATAGGTTCTAATATATTTAATATACTTTTTGTACTCGGGATTACGGGTATGATTCAACCTGTTGAATTCAGCAAAGCATTTTATTTCGACAGTATTGTCGCAATATTTGCGGTCGTTTTATTGTTTATATACACATTTAAATCAAAAATACTTAAAAGATGGCAAGGTATTTCATTTTTAATATTATACTTTGCTTATTTGACCGTATTAATAGTTAAATAATATTTTTAACAATACCAGCCGATTATTTGATTTATAGCCGAATGTGCAATATTATAAATTTCATCCAATTGATTTTTGTCAAAAGGGGCACCTTCTGCCGTTGTTTGAAATTCAATAATTTTCCCTGATTTTGTCATAACAACGTTACTGTCAACTTGAGCGTGCGAGTCTTCGGAATAATCTAAATCCAATTTGATTTCTCCGTCGATAATACCGACAGAAACAGCTCCAATCGGTTCAATAATCGGATTTTCAGTTAATAAACCCTGCTCAATAAGCTTTCTTATGGCAATATCTAAAGCAACAAACCCTCCGCATATTGATGCACATCTGGTTCCTCCGTCAGCTTGAATTACATCCGCATCAATGGTTATTGTTCTATCGCCCAGTTTTTCTAAATCAATACAGGCTCTTAAACTTCTGCCTATAAGTCTTTGAATTTCCTGTGTCCTGCCTGATATTTTTGTTCTTTCTCTTTGACAACGGGTATGAGTTGCAGAAGGAAGCAAAGAATATTCTGCCGTTAACCAGCCTCGTTTATCTTCTTTTTCCATCCATTTTGGTTTGCCCTCTTCTACGCTTGCCGTTACTATAACTTTTGTATCTCCAAACTCCATTAAAACAGAGCCGGGAGCATGATTTGTATAATTTTTGGTTATTTTTATATTCCTTAATTCATTGTTTTTTCTTCTGTTAAATCTTTCACTCATTTTAAAACCCTTTTTTAAAAAATGCCTTTGTGTTAAATTAATTCTATCATATAAGTTAAAAGGTGAGTAAAATGCAGGAAAAATTTTATCTTACAACGGCAATAGATTATGTTAACGGTGCTCCGCATATCGGTCACGCTTATGAAAAAATATTATCCGATGTTATCATAAGACACAAAAGACAATTGACTGATAAAGCATTTATGCTTACGGGTACTGATGAACACGGGATAAAAATTCAAAAAACCGCTGCTCAAAGAGGTATCAGCCCAAAAGAACTATGTGATGAAAATTTTTCCAAATTTGAATCGGCATGGAAAGAACTTGAAATAAGTTATGATAAAATTATCAGAACTACTGATGAACAGCATAAAAAAACCGTCAAACAGATTTTTAACAAATTACTTGAAAATGGTGATATTTATAAACACTCATATACGGGATTATACTGTGCGGGTTGTGAATCATTTTTAAGTCCTAAGGATTTGACTGAAGACGGGCTTTGTCCCAATCACTTGAAAAAACCTGAAGAAATAACCGAAGAAAACTACTTCTTCAGACTTACTAAATATAAAGATAAAATAGCTGATTATATTAAAACTCATGAAGAATTTATTCAACCTTCTTTTCGTGTAAATGAATTGTTAAATCAATTGGAAAACATAGAAGATATATCCGTTTCAAGAACAAGGGCTTCAGTTCAATGGGGAATAGAAGTAGATGGTGACAACAGCCAGACTATTTATGTATGGATTGATGCATTATCTAACTATATAACAGCAATAGGCTATGATATTAATAATCCTACGGAACAATTTAAAGAATTATGGCCGGCAGATGTGCATGTAATCGGTAAAGATATAATAAAATTCCATTCAATCTATTGGATAGCAATATTAATGTCTTTAGGGTTACCTTTACCTAAAACTATATTTTCTCACGGTTGGATAACGATTGACCAATCAAAAATGAGCAAATCTTTAGGTAATGTAATAGCACCGAAAGATGTATTAAAAGCATTTAACTTGGAAAAACCGGATGCGTTCAGGTATTATATGGCATCAGCTGCTCCGTCGGGTCGTGACGGTAATTATTCGGATGAAGATTTTAAAGAAAAAGTTAATGCAAATCTTGCCAATAACATAGGTAATCTTTTAAACAGAACATTAAATATGTTGGTTAAGTATTTTGACGGCGAAATAAAACCTGAATTTATAACGGATAAAAATAACCCGATAGCTATAATGGCAAAAAATACTAAAACGCAAGTGATAGAAGCTTTTAATAAATATGAAGTATCGGAAGCTTCGGCTTTAATTGTGTCTTTTGCCGATGCGGTAAATAAATATGTAACTGATAATGCCCCTTGGACATTAGCAAAAGACGGTAAAACAGAAGAATGTGCAAGAGTATTATATAATGTACTTGAAGCAATGCGCCATATTGCAATAATGTTATACCCATATTGCCCTAATATATCAACCGATATATTAAATCAACTATCTCAAAAAACTGATTTTAAATATACCAATTTGGAATGGGGCGGGTTAAAAGCAGGTAAAATAACCGAAAAAGATAAAATTAAACCTGTATTTTTAAGATTAGATTCAGAGTTTGCTGCGGATAAAAAGAAAGGCTAGCATAAGTTGTTGTATGAAGAGATTAAACAGAATTATAATCCCGTAAAAACAATGCTGCAAAAAGCTTTGAAGATTTTTAATATTGAATCTTTAAAAAAATCCATAACAGACAATGAACAAAAATTACAGCAAAGTGAAATTTGGTCTAATCCTGAGGTATCTTCAAAGATATCTCAAGAAATAAAAGAAGATAAAGATAATTTGGAAAAAATTACAAACTGGCAAAATTTATCAAGTGATATAGAAACTTTGTTTGAATTGTTTGAAGAAACCAAAGACGAAACTCTTTTATCGGAAGTTGAAAATACGATAAAACAGTTAAAGTCAGAACTTGAACTATGGGAAATTGAATCAACATTAAGCGGAGAATATGATAAATCCGATGCAATAATAACGGTAAATGCAGGAGCAGGCGGAACCGATGCACAGGATTGGGCTCAAATGCTGTTAAGGATGTATATTCGTTACGCAGAGTCCAAACATTGGAAAGTCGATATGATTGAGCATTCTGATGGAGAAGAAGCAGGAATCAAATCCGCTACAATAAAAGTTGCGGGGAAATATGCCTACGGGCTGGCTAAGGCAGAAAAAGGAGTACACAGATTAGTAAGGATTTCGCCTTTTAATGCCAACGGAAAACGCCAAACAAGTTTCGCCAGTATAGAGGTTAGCCCTGTCATAGAAGATTTCAGTAAAAAAATAGAGATTTTACCTGAAGATATAATAGTTGATACAATGCGTTCAGGCGGAGCCGGAGGTCAAAATGTAAATAAAGTCGAAACGGCTGTCAGAATATTACATAAGCCGACGGGAATTGTTGTAAGATGCCAGCAGCAGCGCTCGCAATTGCAAAATAAAGAAACTGCAATGCAAATATTAGCTTCAAAACTTTTGGCAATAAAACAAGCTGAACATGAAGAAAAGCTTATGAAACTTAAAGGGCAAAATGTTGATATTAATTTTGGGTCTCAAATTCGCTCATATATTTTTCATCCTTATAAAATGGTAAAAGACCATAGAACCAATTATGAGGTGGGTAATGTTGACTCGGTTATGGATGGAGCATTAGACGGGTTTATTGAAGCGTATTTAAAACAAAATATCAAAATTGATTAATTATTTTGTTCTAGTTCTTTTAATTTGTCAGCAAGTTTTGGTGCAACTAAAGACCAAGCATATTCACTCGGATGAAATTTATCTTCAATTTTATCTTGGGGTTGGTCAAGATATCGTCCGGTTAAATCTTTTGTTCCGATAACGATAAATCCCTGCTTATTTAATTCCTCAATATTTATTTTTTCTCTTGAATACGGACCCTCATCATATATTAAAATTATGAATTTATAATTTTTCCAGTGTTTATCAAATTCTTTTTTTGTTTCAATAAAATATTCATTTATCAATTTATAATCCATTTTTTCGGCAATTGATTTAGCCCTTAAAATTGAATATGTTCTAAACATATATAAATTATATCTGGAATGGAATTTTTCTCTTTGCAATTTATTGTTTTTATAAATATAGCGTAAATGGGGTATATTATAGTCCGGAGCAATTACACTCGCAGATATTCTGTTTATGTGATCGAATATATAAACATAAATAACATATTCTGGAGGGGGAACTTCTTTATAAAAATCGCTCCTCCTTGATTGATATAGCATTGTTTGTAAACCCCAAAGCCATTCAAAAGCTCTGTTATATAACGGTCTTTTTAATATTTCGGATAATTTGTATCCGAGACTCTCATTGTCTTGTAAACCATACCCGTATGCAAATGAACAACCCATTAATAATATTGGCTTTTCTTTGTATTTTAATCCAATAGGCTGCCTTAATCGTTTTGTTTTTATGTATTGATATAAATCATCAAAATTTTTATATTTAAAAAATTGATACTTATTATATTTAATAGTTTTTATTATACTTCCGTCATAATCTTTAACTTTCGAAAAAATGAATTTTGAATAGCATAATATTTCAATAAGTATAAAAATAATTATTATATTAAATAGTATTATAAATATGTTTTTAAAAAATTTCTTCATTTTTTTACCTTAAGTTTAGCATATTATAATAAAGAAAACTGAGCAACAATTTTATTTTAAATTTATATATTTTTTTGGTAAAATTAACGTGAATATACACTAGGAGAGGAAAAAAATGGAACATTTTCATGCAATTGTGCAGAATTATAATATAGCGATTTCCGCAGGAATATTGATTCTTGCATACATATTAATAGCTTTGGAAAAAATTCCAAAAGTTACAATAGCATTGTTGGGTGCGGCTGTGGTCGTTTTTTCAGGGCTTGTCAGTCAGGAAAAAATGTCTGATACAGGTTTAAATGCTCTTTATTTTATAAATTTTGTGGATTTCAATGTAATATTTCTGCTTGTATCAATGATGATAATAGTAAATATTACAACAAGATGCGGAGTATTTAATTGGCTTGCAATTGAACTTTTAAAATTAACAAAAGGCAGACCGCTTTTGGTCTTAATTGCATTAGCATTTTTTACTGCTGTATTATCGGCATTTTTAGATAATGTAACAACGGTAATACTTATAATGCCAATAACTTTTGTTGTGGCAAAACAGCTTGATATTAATTCAGTACCATTGTTAATAACTGAAATATTCGCCTCAAATATAGGCGGAACCTCTACGTTGATAGGTGATCCCCCGAATATTATTATAGGCAGTGCTGCAAATTTTTCGTTTATGGATTTCTTATCTGAGTTAACAGTTATATGTTTTATTATAATGTCTGTTGTAATTACATTTTTGTATACTAGCTTTAAAAAACAGCTTATAACTACACAAGAAAAAATGAACAGTATTCAGGAAATAGATAATTCCAAAACTATAACTGACTATGCATTATTAAAAAGAAGCTTAACAGTTCTCGGATTGGTAATTTTGGGATTTGTTACGCATGATATAACTCATATAGCAACTTGTATTTCGGCGTTTATTGGCGCAAGCATACTGTTATTATTTGAAAAACCCGAAGAAACCTTTAAAGATGTGGAATGGAATACAATATTTTTCTTCATAGGTTTATTTATAATTATAGGTGCATTTGAAGCAGCAGGCGGTATACAATTGATGGCGGATTGGTTGTTAAAGGTTACTGCCGGTTCTCAAAAAATAGCTTCATTCGTAATATTATGGGCATCAGGTATATTATCTGGAATTATTGATAATATTCCTTATACTGCTACAATGGCTCCTATGATTAGTGCTATGGAGGCAGAAAAGGGAAGAGAATTTGTACTGCCTATGTGGTGGTGCTTATCATTGGGGGCTTGTCTCGGAGGCAACCTTACAATTATCGGTGCAGCTGCTAACGTTATTGTTTCTGAAAATTCAGCTAAACATGGACATGTAATTAAATTTTTGGAATTTATGAAATATGGCGGTGTCGTTGTTTTTATATCGCTGGCTTTATCTTCAGGATATATTTGGATAAGACATTTTATGTAAAATTATAAAAAAACGGGGGATTTTTTAGTCTCCCGTTTTTTATATTTTATTTCCCTAAATTAGGTATAGTTGATTTGACATGTCCTTCAGCTTTAAAATCTTTTGGATTCATAGTAATAGTAATTCTGTCGGCTTCAATAGTTCTGCCTTTAGTCTCAATTTTAGATCTGC
Source organism: Candidatus Gastranaerophilales bacterium (assembly GCA_947624645.1). Taxonomy (GTDB): domain Bacteria; phylum Cyanobacteriota; class Vampirovibrionia; order Gastranaerophilales; family Gastranaerophilaceae; genus Avigastranaerophilus. The sequence goes on along the minus strand of CANQLG010000004.1, from coordinate 2,803 downwards.
CTAAAAATACCGCCTGATTTAATTTGTGAGTGTTTTTATCAGCATAAACGTTAACTTTAGGACCTCTGGCAGTATAATCTTCATATTTGATTTTTGTTGAGCCAGATGCACTTACTATATTAGTTTTTTTATCATAAGACTGAAAATCAGACCAAACTTCAATCCTTTTATTATCTTCGGTTGTTATATCAGTATATACATTGCCGTTAGCAACAGCCTCTTGTTTTATATTATTGTAGGTTAATTTATTTGCATTAATTTTATTTTTGCCCTGATTTAATTTCGCATTTCCTATTAAATATATTATCTTAACATCATTCTTATCAGTTAAGTTAACTATTGCTTCATTAGAATAAGTTTCTATATCTTTATAAAGTATATTAACGTTGCCAAATGCTTTCATAGTGCTGGTTGCTTTATGATATTCCTGTTTATCTGCGGTAACAATAACTACCGGTTTATCGTTTTCTGTTATTGAAGAAATTGTATTACCCTCAGCACTAAATACTTTGTTAAGTAAAGACATTTCAAGAATCTTTGCTTTTATTTCATGCTTTTTTTTGTCCTTTAAGAGGTAAGAATAAGCATTATCTTTAAATTGAACCTTATCAACCTTGTTTGTTTTTGGGTCAATTTCAACAACGGCTCTTGGACTTAAAACATTAGTATCATCCTTTTTTACTTTAACGTTGCCTTCGAGATAAATTTTTCTGTCGCTGTCTTTAAATTCCTGTGTGTCGGATTCTACGCTTAAGGAGCCCGCAAATGATACTCCGGATGTTATATACATTAATATTAATAAATTTATTAGTTTTGTTTTCATACTATACCTTATCTTTATAAATAAAACTGCGTTTTTGTTCTGCCTATAATGTGAAAATCAGAAAAATCACCTTTCAGAATACCTTTATTACCCATAACAATAGCTTCATTCGGTTTTTCAATTCTTATATTCCCAAGAGCTATGATATCTTCTTGTTTACCGGAATATATCAGTCTGTCGGTTGCAATATTCGTTCCGTCATAATATACCAATAATACATTATCATATAATATTATTTGTTTCTTTGTATTATTGTAAGTACCTTTATCCGCTTTAAAGCTTGCTTTAACAGTATCATCTTCATAAAAATTTCCTATTAAATCTTCAAGAAGTACAATATTATCAGCATCTGTGTACATTCCTTTTTCAGCGTATAATTCCCATAACTTTTTCCCGTCTTGGGTTTCGGTTACAAGTAAACTTTCTATGTTAGCTTCCTTGTTATTATAAGTTTTATCAATAATTTTATTCTTGAATGATTTTGTTAATATGCTTGCCGTAATAAAAGCCCACAGACATCCTATTATTATTACCGAAAATAAAATTATATATGCGATATTTCTTTTTTTCTTCAAAATTTTTTCAACTGCCATATCATATAATTATCATATAATTAAAGATAAAATGCAATTATGAAGTATAATTTTATTATGGAAGATAAAGATATAAAAGAAGAAGTATATAAATGTTCCAAGTGTGCGCTATGCAAAAGCGTATGTCCTGTTTATCTTGCTACAAAAAATGAAATGTATCTTCCAAGAGGCAGATTTATTATATTAAACAGATTCTTTAATAATCATGAAAAACTTTCGCCTCAATTTATACAAGATTTGGATAAATGTCTGTATTGTAATTTATGCAAGGATTTTTGCCCTAGCAGTATTGATTCTGCCGAAATATTTACTCATATTAAAAACAAATATAAAAAACGTGCTTTAATTCTCTCTTTTTCGTTCAGGTATAAAATTTGGTTATTATTTTCCGGATTGAAAAATATATTTTCCCAAAAAATAAATATCAAAAAATTTAAGGGAACACGAGATGAAAAAATAATATATTTTGAAGGTTGTATAAATCGTTATGTAAATTCGGATGATAAAAATGCTGTATTAAGTATTTTAAATACACTCGGTTACAAAAATATAAAGATAAATCATTTATGCTGCGGATATCCGTTATTAACTGACGGGGATATAAAATCATATAAAAAAAATTCTGAAAAAATAATCAATTCTTTGGATAAAGACGTTGATTATATAATATGTTCTTGTGACAGCTGTTATAGTGAATTGCAAAAAATATTGAAAAACAGTGAAAATAAAGCAAAATTGATAACAATTGATGAATTATTAAGCATGCATAATTACGATATTTCCGATGAAAAAGTTATATATTTTAAACCATTAACACGCAAGGGATATGGAAATATAAATAAAAATATCAAACAATTAAACCCTCAGTTAAAATGCAGCCTAATGGAAAACTTTTTAATGTATAAAAATAAATCGCTATCTGAAATGATGAGAGAACAAATGCAATTGGTACAGATGAATATAGAGGATAATACTATAATAACAACATGCCAGTTAACACGAATAGGGCTTCAAAGTTTATTGGGCGATAAAAAAGTATTAATGTATAGTGAATACATAAATAAAAAATAATAAAAAAAATAGGTTGACTAAAAGTTTTGAATTGATATTATAAGAATATAGGTGAGCCACAATAGCTCAGTTGGTAGAGCAAGGGACTGAAAATCCCTGTGTCCTTGGTTCGATTCCGAGTTGTGGCACCACTTTTAAAACATGGGCTTATGGCACTCTGCCGACGAAAAGTAACTGAATGTTACTTTGAGGAGAGGTAGGTAGCGCAAAGCTACCGCAGCTAGGGTCTTTCATAAAAAAACATGGGCTTGTGGCGCAGCGGTAGCGCAGGGGACTCATAATCCCTTGGTCGTAGGTTCGAATCCTACCGGGCCCA